>JBBRHT010000142.1:0-5576 GCA_038222295.1 Lysobacterales bacterium | reverse complement strand
GGACTCGGTATCCAGCGCTGCCGTTGCCTCGTCCAGGATCAGGACGGGCGCGTCGCGCAGGATGGCCCGCGCGATCGCCAGCCGTTGTCGCTGCCCGCCGGACAGCAGGGCACCGTTCTCGCCGATGGGGGTGGCGAGCTTGTGCGGCAACCGCTCGATGAACTCCCAGGCGTTGGCCGCCTCGGCAGCCTTGCGCAGCTGTTGCTCGTCGGCGTCGCTGGCGTAGGCGATGTTGGCGGCGACACTGTCGTCGAAGAGCATGACGCGCTGCCCGACCAGCGCGATCTGCCGGCGCAGGTCGGCCAGTCGATAGTCGCCCAGCGGCACGCCGTCCAGCAGGATGCGACCGGACGAGGGTTCGTAGAATCGCGGCACCAGGCGCACGAGGCTGGTCTTGCCGCTGCCGGAGCGGCCGACGATCGCGGTGACCGTGCCCGGCCGCGCAGTGAAACTGATGTCCTGCAGGGCCATCGCGTCATGGCGCGGATAGGCCAGCGATACGCGGTCGAAGACGAGTTCGCCACGCGCACGGGCCAGCGTCCGCGTGCCCAGGTCGGACTCCTCGACGTCGTCCAGCACGGCGAACAGGCGTTCGGCCGCCGCGACGCCGCGACCGATGATGGCCTGCACGTTGGTGATGCGCCGCAACGACGGGATGATGCCCATCATCGCCGTCATCAGCTGCACGAATTCCCCGGCATTCAGCCGTCCCTGCAGCGCTTCGCGCGTGGCGACCCAGACGATCGCGGCCAGCGCGAACGCAGCCAGCATCTGCACCAGCGCCGAGCTGCCTGCGCGCGTGGCCTCGACCTTCATGTTCAGGCGCAGCATGCGGTTGGCCAGCCGGGAATAGCGCGACAGCTCGAATGGCTGCGCCCCATGCACCTTGACGTCCTGCTGCGCGGACAACGACTGCTCGGCACTCTGCGCCAGCGCGCCCATGCCGTCCTGGATGCCGCCGCTGATCTTGCGATAGCGTTTTCCGACGCTCCACACCAGCACGCCAATCAGCGGCGCGATGAAGACCATCGCCAGCGTCACCTTGACGCTCACCCACAACATGATGGCGAACAGATAGGCGATGGTCAGCCCATCGGTGACGATGGTCTTGGCGGCATCGGTGCTGGCCTGCGTCACCTGCTCGGTGTCGAAGTTCAGCCGGCTGACCATGGCCGGCACGGATTCGAGGTCGAAATGCGAACTGGGAAGCCGCAGGTACTTCCCGAGGACCTCCTCGCGCAGGTCGCGCACGACGCTGCGCCCGGCGCGTGCCATGCCGTAGTCGCTGACGAAGGTCGCGAACCCGCGCAGGACGAACAACCCGACGATCGCCAGTGGCAGCAACACGGCCATGTCCGGCTTGGGATGCACGAAGCCGTCATTGACCAGCGGCTTCATCAGCTGCACGAAGGCGCCACCGGCGAGTGCCTCGACGACCATGCCGACGGTGGCGGCCAGCAGCAGCGGCCAGTAACGGGCGGACAGCCCCAGCAGGCGCCGGTAGATCGGCCAGGCCGGCGGGTGCTCCGCGGTTGCGCCGTTGTCGCTCATCGCCTGGCCTGCGGCGCGGTGCCGATGGCGATGCGGCGAAAGCCCAGCTGGCCCAGCGCGTCGAGCGCGGTCACCACCGACTGGTGCGGCGTGCGTGCATCGGCGCGCAGCAGGACGCTGCGGTCGTGGTCGGTCCCCGCGACTTCGGTGATGGTGCGTTTCAAGGACTCCACGTCCGTGCGCAGCGCTTCCCGGTCGCCGACGAAGTAGCGTCCATCGGCGCTGACCAGCACGCTCAATGCCTTGGATTGCGATTCGGCCGGCTGCCCGTCGGCGCGCGGGAGTTGCAGCTTGAGCACCGAGCGCGCGTCGAACGTCGTGGTGATCACGAAGAAGATGATCAGGCACAGGACGACGTCGATGAGCGGAATCAGGTTGATCTCGGGCTCGTCGTCCTTGCGGTGGTCGCGGATGCGCATGCTGCTTGGGTCAGGTCGCATCGACTGTCGGCGTGATCCCCATGGCGCCGGGCGCCACGCGGACCGAGGCCGGGTGCGTGTCGAGCGTGTCCAGCAACTGGATCGCCTCGTGCTCCATGTCGACGATGTAGCCGGCGATGCGTCCGCGGAAATAGCGGTGGAACATCAATGCCGGGATCGCGACGACCATGCCGGTGGCGGTGCACACCAGCGCCTTGCCGATGCCGCCGGCCAGCTGGCTGACGTCGCCCAGTCCATGATCGAGGATGCCGAGGAACATCTGGATCATGCCGACGACCGTGCCGAACAGACCCAGCAGCGGGCCGGCCGCGGCGATGGTCCCCAGGGTGTTGAGGTAGCGCTCCATGCGGTGGACCAGGTGCCTGCCGACATCCTCGATGCGTTCGCGCACCTGGTCGCGCGGCCGGTTGCGGACATCCAGTGCGGCGGCAAGCAGCGCGCCGAGCGGGGAATTCCGCCGCAGGGACTCGATATGCGCGGGATCGAGGTTGCCGCGCGCGGCCCACGCGCGGACTTCGGCGCCGAGGTTGTGCGGCAGGACCGTCTGCCGCCGCAACGACCAGAAACGCTCGATGATGATCGCCAGGGCAACTGCCGACAGCAGCAACAGCGGGATCATCGGCCATCCACCCGCCTTCACCAGTTCCAGCACGCAACCCTCCCTCTGGATGACCGCAACGTCGCGTCATTCCTCTGGATAGGATAGCCCAGCACCGCCCGGATGCCGGCGCGCTGCATCCCACAATCGGGGCCAGGACTGCCGGCGCAACTGCAGGCCGATACCTGCCCCGCCAAACTGAACCCGCTGCGCGCCGGTATCCATCGTCGTGAGCACGTCGGCACCAGCCTCCCGCCAGCGCGCGACGGCGTCCGGGCTTGGGTGGTGGTAGCGGTTGCCGTAACCGGCTGAAACCAGCGCGTACCGCGCGCCGGTGGCGTTGACGAAATCCGGATCCGACGACCCGTTGCTGCCGTGGTGTGCGACGACGACGATCTCCGCGCGGACGTCCGCCGCTCCGCGACGCAGCAGGTCGCGTTCGATGACCTGGTCGACGTCCGCCGCAAGCAATGCCGCTCCGTGTGCGGTTTCGATCCGCAGCACGCAACCGGCGTTGTTTCCCAGATACGGGAAATACAGCGGCGGGTGCAGGAACCGGAAGCGCACGCCATCCCACTGCCAGCTGTTCCCCGCCAGACACGGGCGGCCATTCGGCAACGGCGGTGCGCCATCCGGAGTCAATGCCAGTGCAGGCGGAAACACGCTGGCGACGGCTGGAAAGCCACCAGCGTGGTCGTTGTCGCCGTGGCTGACGATCGCCATGTCCAGTTTGTGTACACCCAGTGCGTGCAGCGCCGGCACGCCGACGCGCTGTCCGGCGTCGAAGCCATCCTGGATCGCTGGCCCCATGTCGTAGAGGAGGGCGTGGTGTGCCGTGCGAACAAGGACTGACAGACCCTGCCCCACATCGAGCACGACCAATTCCGCATGCCCTTGAATCGGAATGTCGCGGTAGGGCCAGAGCAAGGGCAACCACAACAGCAATGCCAGCGACTTGCCCGGCACGCCGCGCGGAAGCAGCAACCAGAACCCGCCGATCAAGGCCAGCGGCAACGCATACCAGGCCGATTCCGGAAGCCACCACAGCGCAAGTGGACTATTCGCCAACCCCGCGAACAACGGCCAGGCCAGATCGAACGTCCACGCCGCAAGCCGCCAGCACCAGGCGCCCAGGCCCGCATGCAACGCCTCCAGTCCCGTCCCTACCAGCGCGAGCGGAACCACCACCAGGCTCCACCACGGAATGGCGATGAGGTTGGCAATCGGGCCGGCCAGCGACGCCTGCCCGAACAGGACCACGCCCAGTGGCAGCAGCCCGATGGTTGCGACCGCCTGCGCGCTGAAGAACTCGCGCAGCATCGAGCGCCATGACTTGTCGGTGTCGCGTGGCAGGCACCACATCAGCCACGCCACGCCGGCGAAGCTGAGCCAGAATCCAGCCGCGAGCAGCGACAGCGGATCGACCAGCAGCATGACCAGGAGAGCCAGCGCGAGCACATCCACCGTGCGTGGCGAACGGCGCAACAGCTTTGCAAGCACCACGACGGCGATCATCAGCGCGGTCCGCACGGTCGGCAGCGCGAAGCCGGCGACCGCGGCATAAGCGACCGCGCCCACGAGCCCGGCCGCCGCCGCGGCTTGCTGCCGCGGCAATCGCCGCCCGAGTGTCGGGAACAACCGCCATGCCATCGCCGTGAGCAATGCGAGGAAGCTGGCGACCATGCCGACGTGGAACCCGGAAATCGCGATCAGGTGGGTGACGCCGGCGGCACGCAGGCTGTCCCAGTCGGTGTCGACGATTCCGCGCGTGTCCCCCAGCGCCAGGGCGCGCACGAAGCGCGACGACGGCGCGGCAACGGCGTCGGCGATCCGCGCAGACATGCCCTCACGCCATGCATCCACGCCCGACGGCGGCGCGATCTGGCGCGCAGTGTCGGGATCGCGCAGATAGCCGGTGGCGGCAATGCGATCGGCCAGCGCCTGCTTCTCGCTGTCGAAGCCGCCGGGATTGCGCAGGCCGCGCGGCGCGCGCAGCTTGACCGTCATCTGCCAGCGGCTGCCGGCATGCAGGTCGAAGCGTGGCGAGGCTGCCGGATCGACCCTGCCCTCGCCCTCGGCCAGTCGCTGCCTTTTCTGGTCCTCGTACCACGTCAGCTGCAGTCGCTTTCCGGTCAGCTGTGCCGGTCCGCGATCGACGCGTAACTTGAAGCGCGTCCCGCGAGGATCGTGCTGCGGCAGGTCGATCACGCGACCACTAATCGCGATGTCGCGCTGCTCGAAGGCTGGTGGAAGTTGCCGCGCCAGCACCCATGACGCATGCAGGCCAGCCAAGCCGATTCCCGCCAGGAACACGCCAGCGCACCGCGCGACGGCCGGCCAGCGGCCTCGGGGGAACATCCATGCGCCAAGCCCGATCACCAGCGACAGGGCCAGCCACGGCCACGGCGGCAGTCGCGGAAGCAGCAGGCAAGCACCGGCGCCGGCCAGCAATGCCAACGCCGATACGGGAAGTCCTGTCGATCCGGTTGCGGGCGGCATCCTTGCCGCGTCGATCATCGTCCTTACACCTCGCTGGCTGGCAGCTCCCGCAGCTTGCCCTCGTGCAACTCCAGGACCCGGTCCAGGCGTCGCGCAAGGCGACGATCATGGGTGACCAGGACCAGACTCGTTTTCTTCGCGCGATTCAATTCGAGCATGATCTCGAACACCGTCGCCGCCGTCTTTTCGTCGAGATTGCCGGTGGGCTCGTCGCCCAGCACGCAGGCCGGCGTATTGACCAGGGCGCGCGCGACCGCTGCACGCTGGCGCTCACCGCCGGACAATTCGCCGGGCTTGTGTTCGAGCCGATGCCCAAGTCCGACCGACTCGAGGAGTGACTGGGCCGACCGCGACGCCTCCGGAACGCTGCTGCCACCGAGCAGCACCGGCAACATGACGTTTTCCAGCGCGGTGAATTCCGGCAACAGATGATGGAACTGGTAAACGAAGCCCAGCGCGCGGTTGCGCAACTTGCCGCGCGCCGCGTC
>JBBRHT010000141.1:0-5596 GCA_038222295.1 Lysobacterales bacterium | reverse complement strand
CCGACAAGCCCCCGCGACAGCCCGACGTCGGCGCCGGCTCCCGCGCCCTGGTGTTTTTGATGGGTGGTGAGCTTGCTCGGCGGTCCCCTTTCAACCCGTGGGTGTCGGGCCCCCCCCCGCCGGGTGTCAGCGGAAGGCCGTGCGCGCGCCAGGCCATGACGCCGCCGGCGAGGTTCTTGCCGCGCTCGCCGAGCACGTCGCGCAACGTGGCGCACGCGCTGCCGCTGCGCGCACCACTGCGGCAGGCGAATACCACGGTCGGCGCATCGGCCTGGACGCCGGCGTCGCGCAAGGCCTGCAGGCCCCGTCGCTGGATCTGCGCCAGCGGCACGTTGATCGCGCCGGCGATGGCACCGTCGGCAAACTCCTGCGGTTCGCGCACGTCGACGACGGTCGCGCCGGACTGGATCGCCTCGGCAGTCTGTCCTGGCGACAGGTCATGCGCGGAGCCGGAGAACAAGGATTTCAGGAAACTCATCGGGGACCTCCGGTCGATCCAGGTGGGTGGCGTCGTGTCGGTGACGGGTTGAATCAGTTGTCGGAAACAGCAAGCGGTCTCCCGGCCTGGACGCCTGCGTGACGCGCGCCGCGCTTCCACCGTGGCTGGCGGTTCAGTCGGGCATCAGCGTGTAGCCACGCAGTTGCAGGTTGGCGATGGTGGTCAACGCGGACACGTCGCGCCGCACGCCGGGGGCGACTTCGTCGGTGCCGATCGACATGCCGTGCAGTGCCTGGCTGCAGACGCTGACGATGACGCCTGCCGCTCGCAGGCGCTCGACCAGCGGCAGGTTGGGATTGACGGAGGCCTTGTTGTCGGTCCGGGTGGCGTAGGCCTTGTCGGACAGCGTCGCCAGCGTCGCGGGTCCATTGATCACGGCGACGATGTCGCCGGGTGCTGGATGCACGCCATCGGCTGCGAGCAGGTTGATGAAGCGCGCGACGCGCTCCAGCGACGGGCTGACCTTGTCAGGCGTGGCGGCGGCCTTGGTGACGGCGAACACCACGCGGTAGTGCAGCGATGGATCGGGATGCTCGGCTGCGCCGGTGGTCGCGGCGATCGCGCCATAGCCGGGAACGGCGTCGGGTTGTTCAGCCATCGCCGTGGCCGGCAGGAGCGTGGCGAGGAGGAATGCAAACGCAAGGCTGGGCAGCGATGTCATGGTGAGGAAACTCCGAGGTCCGGGGATGGCCAGGCGCGGCGGGCCGATCGACCCGCTGCATGGCGGGCCCCACTGTAGACCTGCACGACGGCAACACCCACTGCACGGACGCAATTCCTCTTGTTCCAGGCGACGATCGCGGTCGTCAACCAGGCATCGACGCTAGCAAACGCCAGCCGACCAGCGGGTGAAGCGCCGGGATCACCGCGGACCCAGGACGACCGACAGTTCGGCGTCCGGCGGCATGCCGGAGCGACGCTGGACGAACCCTTTCGCGTCGCGGAAAACAATCCCCGGCGTGCCCTGGAACCCGAGTTGCGTCATCAACGTCTCGTTGGCGTCCAGGTCGGCCCTGACGTCGGCCGGGACGGTGGCGACCGAAGCGATGCCGCCGGTGGCGTGTTTGCGTTCGTCGCGGGCCATTGCCTCGGAAGGCGATGCGGCGGTCAGGATCGCTGCCGCCTTGTTGGCGCTGTCGGGGCGGATCACGCCGACCATCACGTGTCGCAACTGGACCTTGCCGGAGTCCACCCATGGACGGGCGGCTTCCCAGAAGCGGTTGCAATACGGGCAGTAGGGATCGGTGAAGACATACACCACGCGCGGCGCATCGGATTTGCCGTCGGCAACCCAGCGACTGCGTTGCAGCTGGTCCCAGGTGCGTTTGGAGATCGGCCCGGCCACGAGTCTCTGGAGGGCTGCAGCACCGGCGTCCTCGCCCTTTGCATCCAGCAGCGTCCCCACAAGGGCGTACTGGCCGTCGGCAGTGACATACACCGCCAACGGCTGCTGGCCGGCGAGACCGGCGTAACCGTGCAGGCCCGATGGCGCGTCGAACTCGCCGAGCACTTCGAATCCCCTCGCCTCCACCGCGGCCAGGACCGGTGGGCGCTGGGTCCGCGATGCCGGCGTTTGCGCCAGCGGTTGCCGTGCCGTGGTGGCTGACGGCAACGCGGGTTGCGACTCGCTCGCCTGGGTGCAGGCCGACACGCCGAGGATGAGGAAAGACGCCAGCAGCGGCGCCGGAAACAGTTGGGAACGCATCATCGATTCGCCTTGGACGGGTTGGTCGGGAAAAAGGTCGGCCGCGGTGCCGACGCAAGCTGCTGCAGCTTCTGCGTCATGGTGGCCTCGGACAATTCACCCATGTGGGTGTCGACGAGGCGACCGTGGCGATCGAAGAACAACGTCGTCGGCAAGGCCTGCGTGCCGGCATCGCGCATCACCGTCGAGAACGGGTCGAGCAGCACGTTGCGCGGCTTGAGGCGTGCGTTGTCGAGGTAAGCGCGCACCTCGGCGGCGGATTCGCCCTGGTTGACGAAGGCGATGTGCACGTCACCCTGTCGTGCCTGTGCGCGTGCCAGCACCGGCATCTCGCGCCGGCAGGGCGGGCACCACGTTGCCCACAGGTTGACCACGACGGGTTTGCCGGCCAGTGCCGTCAACGTCGTGGGGGTGCCATCGAGGTCCTGCAATTCGCGTGCAGGCAGCGACATCGCCGATGCCTGCATCAGCGCCAGTGACCCGGCGAGCACGGCATAGGCCGCCACGCCCGCACCCGTTGCCCAGGCCAGCGGACGACGCAGCGGCGCTGATCGGTGCATGCGCCACGCACCGAGTGCGAGGCCCGCGGCGATACCCGGCCACACCGCGAATCCGCCGTCACCCAGCCGGACGATCGACCACGGCTCCGCCGCGTACTGCGGCCACCAGCGCAGCACGAACACCAGCCGCGCAATGAGCACGCCCGCGCCGAACATGTCCAGCAGGTTTGACATGACCTTCGGTCGCAGTGGCCCCGGCGGACGCGACAGCCACCTGCCGACCGCGCCGGCAATGGCCAGTGACAGGAACAACATGACTGCCGTGACCGGCCACGGACCGACGCTGGTCATCGCGCGTCCCCGGTCGGCCCGGCCGTCGCGATCGGATCCAGGATTGCGGATGCCGCCATGTCGTTCATCGCAAACATCATGCAGTGGCTTGATTAAGTGGGGATTAAAGGCCATGCGGCCGCATGGGGCGCATTCACCTTGCGGTGTGGTCGCGGCGCGTGGCGTGCGGTAGCGTGCACGCAGGTCGGATGTCGAGAGTGCTGTCGATGAGGGTGCTGGTCGTCGAGGACGACGAATTGATTGCGCGCGGAATCGTCTCGGGTCTGCGCGCGCATGGCCTGACGGCTGACCATGTGGCGAGCGCGTCGCAGGCGGCGCTGTCGCTGCGCGGCGGACATTGCGATGTGGTAGTGCTCGACCTCGGGTTGCCCGACGTCGACGGCATGGAACTGCTGGCGCGCCTGCGCGACAGCGGCGAATCGGTGCCGGTGCTGCTGCTGACTGCCCGCGATGCGGTGGAGGATCGCATTGCCGGCCTGCAGGGCGGTGCCGACGACTACATGGTCAAACCATTCGACCTTGGCGAGCTCGTCGCGCGATTGCATGCACTCGTGCGTCGTGCCGCCGGCCGCAGCATCAACCTGATCAGGGCAGGCGCACTCGAGCTGGATCCGGCCAGCGGCCAGGCGTGGCTCGATGGTGCGGCGGTGGAGTTGTCCAGGCGCGAAACCGAACTGCTCGCCACCTTGATGCAGGCTGGAGGGCGGTGCCTGTCGAGCGAGCAGCTCAAGGACAGCCTGTACGGCTTCGGGCAGGACGTCGGCAGCAACGCCATCAACGTCCACATCCACAACCTGCGGCAGAAACTTGGCCCTGCAATCGTCCAGACGGTGCGTGGCCTGGGATATCGATTTGGCAGCGCAGGCGCAGGCGCATGAGCCTGCGCCTGCGGCTGGTGCTCACCATCGGCATCGCACTGGCGGTGCTGTGGGGCGCGGCCGCGGGATGGATGCTGCGCGACCTGGACCGCAACCTGCAGCGCACGCTCGACGAGCGCTTGGCGATGTCGGCACGCATGGTATCCGGGTTGCTCGTGCAGTCGCGCCCGGGTGACGGCGCGCCGCCGGCATTCACCATCCGCGATGCAGTGACCGTGCCGGGAAGCCGCGGGATCGCCTGCCAGGTCCGCTCGTTGCGCGGCGAAATCATCGCCACCACGCAAGGGGCATCCAGCGCGGTGGTGGGCGCCAACAGGCCGGGCTACGCGACCAGGATGCTCGATGGTGCGCAATGGCGGACGTACACGCTGCAGGCCAACGGATTCAACATCACCACCGCGGACAGCCTGAACGAACGCGCCGGACTGGGCCGCCGGATCGCGTTGGCCGCGGGGCTTCCCTTCCTGATCGCGTCGCTCGGAGGGCTGATTGCCTTGTGGATCGGCGCCGGGCGTGGGCTGGCGCCGCTGGGACAGTTGCGCCGCGCCCTGGCGGTGCGCGCGCCGGACGCGATCGAACCGCTCGACGCGGGATCGATGCCCGCCGAACTGCAACCGCTGGTCGACTCGATCAACCACCACCTGCAACGCGTCGCGCAGGCGGTGCTGGGCGAGCGCCATTTCACCAGCCACGCCGCGCACGAACTGCGCACGCCACTGACCGCGATCGACACCCACCTGCAAGTGGCACAACTGACCACCGGCAAGGATGCGCAACGCGCGCTGGCCGATGCCGGCGAGGGCGTGCGCCGGATGCGCGCGACGGTCGACCAGTTGTTGATGCTTGCACGCGTGGAGGGCCGCGCGAGCTTCGACGACGGTGAGTTTCCGCGCGCGGACGACGTGGTCGACCGGGTGATCGGCGCCTGCACCGCGGACGATGGAGCGCGGCTGGCGCGGATCGGCGATTCGGGTGGCGCCGTGTTGGCGGTGCCATCCGCGCTCGCATTCGCGGCATTGCGCAACCTGACCGACAACGCGCTGCGCCACTCGCCAGCGGGCAGTCGCGTGGAGTTGGCAACTGACTGCGACAACGCCTCCGTGCGCTTCCGGGTCATCGACCTGGGCTGCGGGTTCCAGCCGGGCGACCACGCAAACGCCGTCCAGCGTTTCTGGCGCGGCAGGGCGGCTCCCGCTGGCGGAAGCGGCCTGGGCCTGGCGATCGTCGTTGCCATCGCGGAACGCTACGGCGGGCGTGTCGAACTCCGGCCCCATGCTCCAGCCGGAACCGTGGCCGAACTGGTCCTGCCACGCGCCCCGGCGGCGTGACCATCGAGCAAATCGGGCAGGCGGTCATCGCGCCCCCATGACGCCAGCCCTCAGCAACATCCCGATGCATGGCCAAACGCTCCAATCCCGAATCGACAACTGTCAATGCAGCCCGTGCGCGCGCGGCGTTGGTGCGCGTGCGCGGTGCGCGCGAGCACAATCTCCGGAATGTCGACGTCGATATCCCGCGTGATGCGCTGGTGGTGTTCTCGGGCGTGTCGGGGTCCGGCAAGTCGTCGCTGGCATTCGGTACCCTATACGCCGAGGCGCAGCGGCGCTACTTCGAATCCGTCGCGCCGTACGCGCGCCGACTGATCGACCAGGTCGGGGTGCCC
>JBBRHT010000140.1:0-5685 GCA_038222295.1 Lysobacterales bacterium | reverse complement strand
CGGGATAGCCCTGCGGATGTGGCCGCCAATGCTCCTCGCCCAGGGCCGCGATCTCGTCGGCGAGCACCGCGGCATCGAACAACAACGGCAACTGGAGGAAAGGCACCTGGAGCTTCAAGGCGAGGTCCTGCGCTTGGTCGTTTGATGGCTTGCCATGGTACCCGCGGCGTTGCTCAGCGGGCGCGTACGATCCCCAGGCCAATCAGGCGCGACACCACGGTGGCGATGTAACCGACGCCCGCAAACTGCTCGAGCATCACCAGCACGCGCGCCCGTGAGCCAAGCGGAATGACGTCCCCGATCCCGGTCGCCGACAGGTTGGTGAAGCTCAGGAACAGCAGCTCCACCCATCGCCGGGGCCGATCGGGCTCGACCAGGCCGGTGAAGCTTCCCGGGTACCACGCCTGGCAGACGAAATACGCATAGGCGAAACCCCAGGCGAGCAGCGTGAACGTGGCGCCAGCCGCGAACAGGTCGTCCGCGCTGACGTGCGCGACGCGCAGCATGTAGGCGATCAGGCTGCCGGCCGCGTAGAAATACAGCGCCGCCTCGAACAGCGCCGACACCGGCAGCAGTGCTTCGTGCCCCAACAACACGCCGATCAGCGTCAACGCCAAGGCCGGTATCGCCAGCAGCCAGCCGACGACGGAGACGAAGGGACTGCGGTTGACCACCCACACGGCCAGCGGAACGACCACGACCGCGACCGCACTGAAGACCAGGCGGCCACTGGTGGCGTCGTCCATCAGCGGATATAGCAGCAGGCTCAGCAGCTGCGCGGCCAACAGGAAGGCCGACGGATGGGTGCGCGCCATCGCGGACCATCCGCGCCGGCTTGCCGGATCGCTCATCCGCGGACCAGCACGCTGCATGCGTTGCATTTCCGCGCCTGCTCCGTGCGGAGGTGCTTCACTCAGACCTCCCGATAGACCTGCGCGCCAGCGTCGCGAAACTCGGCCGACTTCTCCGCCATGCCCGCATCGATCGCCGCCGCCTCGTCGACGCCCTGCCCGGCCGCGTAATCGCGTACGTCCTGGGTGATCTTCATCGAGCAGAAGTGCGGCCCGCACATCGAGCAGAAGTGGGCGACTTTGTGCGCATCCTTGGGCAGGGTCTCGTCGTGGAATCCCTGCGCTTTTTCCGGGTCCAGGCCGAGGTTGAACTGGTCGTCCCAGCGGAATTCGAAACGCGCCTTGCTCAATGCGTTGTCGCGCACCTGCGCGCCGGGATGGCCCTTGGCCAGGTCGGATGCGTGCGCGGCGATCTTGTAGGCCATGATGCCGTCGCGCACGTCCTGGCGATTGGGCAACCCCAGGTGCTCCTTCGGCGTCACGTAGCACAGCATCGCGGTGCCGTACCAGCCGATCATCGCCGCACCGATCGCGGAGGTGATGTGGTCGTAGCCCGGCGCGATGTCGGTGGTCAGCGGACCGAGCGTATAGAACGGCGCCTCGCCGCATTCGGCCAGCTGCTTGTCCATGTTTTCCTTGATCAGTTGCATCGGCACGTGGCCGGGGCCTTCGATCATGGTCTGCACGTCGTGCTTCCACGCGATCTTCGTCAGCTCGCCAAGCGTTTCGAGTTCACCGAACTGCGCGGCGTCGTTGGCATCGGCGATGCAGCCAGGGCGCAGGCCATCACCGAGCGAGAAGGCGACGTCGTACGCCTTCATGATCTCGCAGATGTCCTCGAAGTGCGTGTAGAGGAAGCTTTCCTTGTGGTGCGACAGGCACCACTTGGCCATGATCGAGCCGCCGCGCGACACGATGCCGGTGACGCGCTTCGCCGTCAGCGGCACGTAACGCAGCAGCACGCCGGCGTGGATGGTGAAGTAATCCACGCCCTGCTCGGCCTGCTCGATCAGCGTGTCGCGGAAGATCTCCCAGGTCAGTTCCTCGGCGCGGCCGTCGACTTTTTCCAGCGCCTGGTAGATCGGCACGGTGCCGATCGGCACCGGCGAGTTGCGAATGATCCACTCGCGCGTTTCGTGGATGTGCTTGCCGGTGGACAGGTCCATCACGTTGTCCGCGCCCCAGCGGATCGCCCAGACCAGCTTCTCGACTTCCTCGGCGATGCCGGAACTCACGGCGCTGTTGCCGATATTGGCGTTGATCTTGGTCAGGAAGTTGCGACCGATGATCATCGGCTCGCTTTCGGGGTGGTTGATGTTGCACGGCAGGATGGCGCGACCGCGCGCGATCTCATCGCGCACGAATTCCGGCGTGATCACCTTCTGGATGTCCGCGCCGAAACTTTCGCCGCGATGCTGCATCAGCAGGCCGGCGTCGCGGATCGCATCGATGCGCTGGTTCTCGCGGATCGCGACGAATTCCATTTCCGGGGTGACGATGCCGCGGCGCGCGTAATGCATCTGCGACACATTGGCGCCTGCGACGGCCCGGCGCGGCAACGGCCGGTTGCCGAAACGCACGGCATCCAGGCGCGGATCGTGTTCACGACCACGGCCGAACGACGACGACAGCGCGGGCAGTGGCTCGCTGTCGCCACGATCGGCGATCCACTGCGCACGCATCGGCGCAAGTCCCGACGCCAGGTCGATGCGAACATCCGGATCGGAGTAAGGGCCGGACGTGTCGTAGACCGTGATCGGCGGATTGTCCTCGCCGCCGAACAGCGTCGGTGTCTGCGACTGCATGATCTCGCGCATCGGGACGCGCACGCCGGGCTGCGTTCCATCGACATGGATCTTGCGCGAGCCGGGAATCGGGCGCGTGACCGCTTCGGACAGTTGCTCGGTATCGCGGATCAGTTGCGAGGGCACTGCGTTCATGGGGTTCGTCCTGTGGCGTGGAGGCGGTCGGCTTTGGTGACCTCGCCTGCGAAGGTCCTCCCGCGCGGCGGCGCGCTGGACATCCTGGCAGCCTGACGATCAGCGCGGCGCGGACGAAGCGGCGGCGCGCACCGCGTGGCGGTGTCGCGAAGCTTCCCTACGCCGGTGTCAACCGGATCAGGTTCGAAGGGTCTGTCTCAACCGGCCGCAATGCTACCGGTACCCCCGCTTCAGCCCCCATTTCAACATGCCGGGGCGACGGAGGCCAGCCGGCAGCCGAGCGGGCGTCTATCCTGTGGGGATGCCGACCTGCCTCGTCTGCGATTCAGCCACCACCCACGTCGGAAGCCAGTTGGTGCTTGGAAGGCATACGGCTGAATACCGTCGCTGCGACCAGTGCGGTTATGTGTTCGTCGTCGATCCGCATTGGCTGGCGGAGGCCTACACAACCGCGATCGCGGCCCTGGACACGGGGATCGTCACCCGCAACCTGTGGCTCGCCGACGCCACCACGGCATTGCTGGGTTCGAGCTTCCGGGGCGTGAAGCGCAGCGTCGACTACGGCGGCGGCACCGGCCTGCTGGTGCGGCTGATGCGCGATCGCGGGCACGACTTCCACTGGCACGACGCCTACAGCCCCAACCTGCTCGCCATCGGCTTCGAGGCCGACCTCACGCAGCAGTACGACCTGGCGACCGCATTCGAGTTGCTCGAGCACCTGCCCGACCCGGTGGCGGGCGTGCAGGCGCTGCGACGGCTGGCACCAGCCCTGCTGCTCTCCACCGAACTGCTGCCCGATCCGATGCCGGCGCGGGATCGCTGGTGGTACTACGCCCCTGAAGCGGGCCAGCACATCGGTTTCTTCACCCGCCGCAGCCTGGAGGTCCTCGGCGAGCGGCTGCAGCTGCGGCTGTCGAGCAATGGCCGCAACCTGCATGTGCTGGCACCGGTGCCGGTCAGCGAGGTGCTGTTGCGCGTGCTGCGCAAGCCACAACGCGCACGGATCATGGCCATGGCTGGACGACGCCGCTCCCTCGCGCATCGCGATGCCGACCTGCTGCAGGCCAGGCTGCAGCAAGCGCACCGCGGCCCAGCGACCCGCAGTTAGCGCGCTGGGACGCACACCCGGAACCACGCGGCGTACAGCGCCGGCAGGAACAGCAAGGTCAGCGCGGTGGCGCCGGTGAGCCCACCCATGATCGCGACCGCAATCGGCCCTGAAGAACGCGCTGCGCGACAACGGGATCATGGCGAGGATGGCGACGAGCGCGGTGAGGCGATGTGGATCTTCCGCGAACCCGGAATCGGGCGGGGCACCGCGCTATTGCAGCACGCTGCTGTTCCCGGGGAGTGAATCTGATTGGCTGGTCAGGAACAACAGGGCCTGAACCGGCCGGTGGCGCAGCCCGACGCAGCCTCGCAGGCATCTGGACAACACATTGTATTAACTGCGTGCGCCGGTACTGTTCAGTCAATGGTTGGCGGCCTCCGTCGACACTTGGGAGTTCCATGTACGTCGTTGGATTAGGTACCGCGACTCCGCCGCACCGCTACACCAAAGCCGATTGCTGGCAGGCTTTCCAGCAATCGCCGTGGTTCGACCGACTCGATCGTCGCGCGCGGACCATCACCGAGATGGTCCTGCAGCGCGACAACGGTATCGAAGCCCGCTACCTCGCCGTGAATCGGCTGGAGGAGGTGTTCGCGATCGATCCCGACACCCTGCACGCACGCTTCCGAGTCAATGCGCCGGCGCTCGCCACGCAGGCGGGACTGCGGGCGCTCGCCGACGCCGGTCTCACCGCCACCGACATCGATGGCGTCATCGTCAGCACCTGCACCGGATATCTGTGCCCGGGCCTGACCAGTTACGTCGCCGAGTCGCTCGGCCTGCGCGCCGACGTGCAGGCATTCGACCTGGTCGGGCAAGGCTGCGGCGCCGCCCTTCCGAACTGGCGCATGGGTGACGCATTGCTGGCATCGGGCCACTGCACCCGCGTGCTGTCAATCTGCGTTGAGGTCAGCAGCGCGGCGATGTACCTGGACAACGACCCGGGTGTGTTGATCAGCGCCTGCCTGTTCGGCGATGGCGCGGGCGCAGCCGTGCTCGCGGCGCGGCCAGTGCCGGGCAAACGCTCGATCGCATGGAAGGCTGCGGCATCGCTGCTCAATCCGGCGCAGCGCGACGCCCTGTGCTTCGAGCAGCGCCAAGGGCTGTTGCGCAACGTGCTGACCCGCGCGGTACCACAACTCGCCGCCGAACATGCGCAGAAGGTCCTGGAGGATGTACTCGCCGCCCAGGGTTTGCAGCAGGCCGACATCAGCGGCTGGATCTGGCACGCCGGCGGCCGTGATGTGCTGGCGGCATTGCGCGAAAAGATCGGGCTGACCGAAGCCGACCTGCAGCACAGCGCCGCGATGCTGCGCGATTACGGCAACCTGAGCAGCGCCTTCGTCTATTTCGTCCTGCAGGATGCGTTGGCCGCCGACGCACCCGGCGGACGCTGGTGGATGGCGTCGTTCGGCGCCGGCTTCAGCAGCCATGGCGCACTGCTGGAGGTCGAATGAGCGCCGTGGCATGGATGCGATGACGATGCCGCGCGTGGTCGAACCGGAATGGCTGGACACCCTCGCCGCCGATGATCCCCGCGCGATCCGTTCGCGTGCCGACCTGCGTCGCGTCCATCGCTGGATGGGCACCGCCTCGCTGCTCGCCAACGCACTGGACTCCGTCCTCATCGGACGCGGTCCGACGACGCTGATCGAACTGGGCACCGGCGATGCCACGATGCTGCTGCGGGTCGCGCGCCGCCACGCGCGACATTGGCCGAAGATCACCCTGCAGTTGCTGGACCTGCAACCCGTGATTGGTGCGCAAACCCTTGTCGGTTTCC
>JBBRHT010000139.1:0-5695 GCA_038222295.1 Lysobacterales bacterium | reverse complement strand
GTTGGCCTTGTTCGGCATGTAGCGGAACGCTTCGGATTGCGTGGGGCTGCGCTTGAAAAGCCGCAGGCAGGTGTTCCGGCGTGGCTGGATGCATGGCGGGCGAGGTTGCACGCAGCGCCATACAATTCCAGGCATGCTGGCCATCGACGACACCCTGTCCATCCCCGACGACGAACTGGTCGAGCGTTTCGTGCGCGCGACCGGCCCGGGCGGCCAGAACGTCAACAAGGTGGCGACGGCGGTGGAGTTGCGCTTCGATGTCGCCAACTCCCCGTCACTGCCGGACCTGGTGCGCGAACGCCTGTTGGCCAAGCGCGATCGCCGCCTGACCCTCGACGGCGTCTTCGTCATCAGCGCCCAGCGCTTCCGCACCCAGGACCGCAATCGCCAGGATGCGCGCGATCGCCTCGCCGCCTTCATCGCCTCGGGGCTGCGCGCACCCAAGCCGCGGGTCGCGACGAAGCCGACCCGGGCATCCCGACAACGCAGGCTCGACGCCAAGCGCGGACGCAGTACGATCAAGCAGGGGCGCACGCAGCGCGAATGGGATTGAGAACGGGCATGTCCGATGGCCAGCACCGGAGCACGACCGACGCGGGCGCGGACATCGTCCTGCCGCTGCCACCGAATGCTCCGCGCGTTGCGCCGAACCGATTCGCGCGCTGGCTCGGGCGCAGCATCCTGCGGCTGGGCGGATGGCGCATGGTTGGCGCCTTCCCCGACATCCCCAAGCTGGTCCTGATCGGCGCGCCGCATTCGTCCAACTGGGATGGCGTCTGGGGCTTTGCCGCCAGACTGGCCCTGGGCCTGGACATCAAGATCCTCGGCAAGCGCGAATTGTTCTGGTGGCCGCTGGGCAGCGTGCTCGACTGGCTGGGCGTGATTGCCGTGGATCGCACCGCCGCACATGGCGTGGTGGAGCAACTTGCGACGCTGATGGGCACATCGGACAAGTTCTGGTTCGGTTTGGCTCCCGAAGGCACGCGCAAACCAGTGGAACGCTGGAAGACCGGTTTCTGGAAGATCGCCAGGGCCGCAGACGTGCCGGTGCTGCCGGCGTATTTCCATTACCCAGACAAGGTCATCGGCCTGGGTCCGACCTTCACCTTGACCGACGACATGGCGGCGGACATCGCCCGGATCCGCGCCTGGTATCGGCCATGGCAGGGACGCCACCATGGCACGCCTTGATCTGCGGCGTGTCCGCCGTGGCATGCTCGAAGAAGCGATCGAGGACTGATCGCCGCCGAACGTCCGCGCCAACAAGGGGAGAAAGATGGCAACTGCACCGTGGTTCGTCATCAGTCCGAGCGCGCTGCTGAGCGCCATCGGCCTGCTGCGCGGGCCCGACAAGACAATCCCCACGCCCGCCGAGGACTGGCGGCAGGCAGTCGTGGACGTGGTCATTCCTGCGTACAAGGAAGAGGACAACATCATCCATTGCCTGGCGTCGCTGGCGCGGCAGACCGTGCGCCCGCGCCACGTCATCCTGGTGGAGGATGGCGCCAAGGACCAGACGGTGCCGCGCGCGCGCGAATTTGCGGCAGCGGCCGGCATGGAGCTGACAGTCATCGAGCGGGCCTCCTCGATCGGCAAGACGCCGACGATCAAGCGCCAGGCCCGCGAGTACGACTCCGACGTGGAGTTCATCCTGGACGGCGACACCTTCCTGGAGTCCCCGGACTACATCGAGCGCTGCGTCCAGGAGTTGTACCAGGGTATCGGCATCGCCAGCGCCTGCGGCACGATCCTGCCGATGCGCCCGCGCGACCGCCATGCGCTGGCGCAGACGCCGGAGTTCCAGCGCTGGCACGGCGCGCCAACCTACGACGATCCGCACGCGCGGCGTGGCGCACTGCATTCGGTGTGGTGGTGGATCACCAATACCTACCGCGAGTGCCTGTACCTGTTCCTGCAGCGCTTCGTCTACAAGGGCCAGATGCTGTACTTCGGCAGCATCACCAATCCGGTGGGCTGCGCGGTCGCGTACCGGCGCAAGTACATCAAGGATCTCTTCGATCGCTACGAGCCGCTGTTCGGTGACGACCTCACCAATTCCGAGGACATCTTCATCGGCTTCGCGCTGAACTTCGAGGGCTACCGCAACATCCAGCTGCAGGACGTGCTGGCCCGCTCGGAGGAGCCGGAAGTCCAGCGCCTGCCGCGGCAGATCTACCTGTGGTCCTCGTCGTTCCTGCAGAGCTGCTACTACTTCGATGCGCTGCTGCGCACGCCATTCAAGTCGGTCAAGCGCTGGCGCAAGAACCGCCGCGATCGCGCCAGCGGCCAGGCGCAGCGGATCGAGGACATGCGCGCCATCAAGGAGCAGTACCGGCAACCGTTCGGGCAGGACTACACCCGGGAATACGGACGCCCGATTGGCTGGGCGATGTTCCTCTCGGCGCTGGAGAAGGTGTCCTTTCCGACGGCGATCATCATCATGCTGGTCCTGCGGCTGTGGGAGGCACTGGCGGTGACGCTCATCGCCGAACTGATGGTCTCGCTGGCGGTCTTGTTCGTGGTCGCCCGCGGCGCACGCATTGCCACGGTGCTCAAGGGCATCGCGATCACGCCGCTGCGTTATGCCCTGATGATCTTCGACACCCTGACGATGGCGCGCTTCGCCACCGACCTCTGGATCACGGGGAATCGCAAATGGCGCAAATGACTGCCCGCCGCGCGCTGGCATCGGCCATCGCCGCCGTCCTGATGGTGGCGATGCCCACCGCTCCCGTCCTGGCGCAGGATGCCGTTGGCTACCAGCCCGCGCTTGACGCCGGCTGGGCTGGCCACTACGACGACGCCCTGCGGCTGATCGACGCTTACCTGGCAATGCATCCGGACGATCGAGCCGCGCAACTGGACCGCGCCCGCTTCCTGGCGTGGAGGGGAGATTACGCCGCGGCAATCACCGCCATCGACGGCTTGCCGGCGGACGACGCGAACGCCATCGCGTTGCGCGCGCGCACGCTGGCATGGGCCGGGCGGCGCGACGCTGCGCTGGTCATCAACACAGCGCTCTACGACGCCGCGCCGCAGGACTACGACAACGCATGGACCCAGGCCCTGGCCCTGCGCCAGGGCGAATGGCCGCAGCGTGCGTTGCCGGCGCTGGCGGCGGTGCAGAGCATCAAGCCCGGTGCGTCCGACACCCTGGCACTGGCGAAGGCCGTGCGACTGCCGCTGTTTTCCTTGGCGGGCATGCCGGCATCGACCTACAGCGATTCGGACGACATCCAGATCCACAGCGTGGGCGTGGACGCCAACATCCGCCTGTCCGATCGTTGGCGCCTGCTTGGCGACGTCGTGCGCCGGCGTTACTCGGCGACACTCGGCGGGCCATTCGCGCCACTGCAAGGCGGAGACTCCGTGGACGAGGACCGTATCGGCGCCGGCGTGCACCTGTCGCCCTGGGCCGATACGGGCGTCGAATTCTGGGCGGGAAACTCGCGCCTCGACTACCAGGGCGCCGGCAGCGACAGCGCCATGATCGGTCGCCTGTCGGTCTCCCAGCGCGCCAGCGACGACTTCAGCTATGTGCTGGCCGCCGACCGCGATCGCGTCGATGCGTCGCCACGTGCGCTCGCGGTCATGCGCAATGGCATGGCTGCCGACGCGCGCTGGACACCAACACTGCGCGACACGCTGGCGGCACGCGCCAGCGTCCAGCACTTCGACGACGGCAACCAGCGCCAGCAGTTCCTGGCCGATTACCGTCATGCCCTCTGGCGCGGCGGCACGGCGATGGTCGATGTCGGCGGCCAGCTGGAGTGGCAACACAACTCGCGCGACACCGGCAACGGTTATTACAGCCCCGGCCAGTACGAGCGCGTCGCCCCGCTGGTATCGGCTTACTTCGCCTTCAACCCGGAAGCGGGCCTGTACCTGTCGGCGGCGCTGGGCGCGCAGCGCGATGAGAGCTTCGACAGCTGGAAGCGCGCCGCGGACCTCAATGCGGAGTTGACCCTGGGCATCTTCAGCCATTGGCAGCTGGTCGGCCGTGCCGGCTACAGCCAGCGGCTCAACCAGCTGGGTCGCTACGAGGGCACCACGGTCGGGCTGGAACTGCGCTATCGCTTCTGCGAATTCCGCGCCGACCGCTGCCCCGAGGCCCGCTGACGCCCGGCATTCGCCTGCGGGACAGGCCATCGGCATGATTCTTGCGTGCTGAACTCATCAGTGGGACGTCGATGACGTCCCGTCAGTCGAGGGGGACGTCATGCATATCCTGATCACCGGTGGAGCGGGCTTCATTGGCTCGCATCTGGTCGACCTGCACCTGGCGTGCGGGGACCAGGTGCAGGTGGTGGACGACCTGTCCACCGGGCGGCGGTCCAACCTGGCCGCTCACGAGAACAACCCCAACTTCCGTTTCGAGGAGGCCGACGTCCTGACCTGGGACCGGCTGGACCGGGCCGTGGGCTGGGCCGACCGCATCTATCACCTGGCCGCCGTGGTTGGCGTGTACCGGGTGATCGCCGAGCCGACCAGGGTGCTGGCGACCAACATCGCCGGTTGCGAGCGCATGCTACGCGCCGCGCGCGACGGCGGCTGGAAGCCACAGGTGGTGCTGGCCTCCAGCTCCGAGGTCTACGGCCACAACGACGAGCAGGTGCTGCACGAGGACCAGGACCTGGTGGTCAGCTCGCGCGCCGGTACCCGCTGGGGCTACTCGGTGAGCAAGATCGCCGACGAGGCGCTGGGCCTGTCGTATGCGCAGCGCTTCGGCATCCCGGCGGTGATCGCGCGCTTCTTCAACACCATCGGTCCGCGCCAGGTCGGCCGCTACGGCATGGTGGTTCCGCGCTTCGTCGCCCAGGCCGTGCGCGAGGAGCCGATCACCGTGTTCGGGGGTGGCTTGCAGACCCGCTCGTTCTGCGACGTGCGCGACACGGTGGTGGCGCTCAACGCGCTGGCCAGCCAGACCGGCCGCGACACGGTGGTGGCCAATGTCGGCAACGACCGCGAGATCGGCATCGCAGAACTGGCCGAGCTGGTGATCGCCCGTGCCGGCAGCGGCTCACGCATCCAGCACGTCCCATTGCGCGAAGCGTACGGCGAGGATTTCGAGGACATCCGGCGCCGGCGACCGAGCCTGGCCCGGCTGCGCTCGCTCACCGGGTTCAGGCACCGCTACACGCTTGAGGAGACGATCGACGACCTGATCGCCGCCGAACGTCTTCGCCTGCAGTTGGAAAAAGATCCCCACTGCACGCTGGTCTACGACCGGGGTGAGCGCGTCGCCTGACCGCAGCGCGGGCGCGGTCCGCCTGGGCCGCGAGGCCGACGCAAGGGCGATGCAATGCTGTCGTTTTCGCCAAAGGCCAACTGCCGAAGGCCGCTGCATCGGGCCGTGGTGAGCTGGCTCAGCGCCGCGAGTGCCCGGGCGGATGCCCGTCGGCCATCAGGTCCGGCTGCACCAGCTGGACGAATGCCCGCGCCTGCGGGGACATGTGCTTGCTCTTGCGCATGACCACGCCGTAGCTGCGGGACGGGAAATATCGCGCCAGCGAGCGCGCGGCAAGCCGCGTGCGGTCGGCGTCGGTCAGGCAGATCGCAGTGACGATCGAGATGCCAAGGCCCATCGCCACGTACTGCTTGATCACCTCCCAGCCACCCACCTCGAGTGCCACCGTGTACGGCACGCGGTTGCGCTGGAACACCAGGTCCACCATCCGGTAGGTGGTCAGCCGCT
>JBBRHT010000138.1:0-5724 GCA_038222295.1 Lysobacterales bacterium | reverse complement strand
CTGCATTCGGTCGGGGAGCTCGACCCGGATCGCCGCTTCATCATGCATTTCCCCGAAGAGCTCACCATCAAGTCGTACGGATCGGGCTACGGCGGCAATGCGCTGCTGGGCAAGAAGTGCCATGCCTTGCGCATCGCGTCGCACCAGGCACGCACGGAAGGCTGGCTTGCCGAACACATGCTGATCCTCGGCCTGGAGAATCCGGAGGGCCAGACGCATTACATCGCCGCCGCATTTCCCAGCGCCTGTGGCAAGACCAATCTCGCGATGCTGATCCCGCCCGAGGGTTATCGGCAGGATGGGTGGAAGGTGTGGACGGTTGGCGACGACATCTGCTGGATGCGCCCCGGCAGCGACGGCCGCCTGTATGCGATCAATCCGGAAGCCGGTTTCTTCGGCGTCGCGCCGGGCACGAGTGCGTCGTCCAATCCCAACGCCTTGGCATCCATCCAGCGCGACACCATCTTCACCAACGTCGGACTGACGGCGGACAACCAGCCGTGGTGGGAGGGACTGGGTGTCGGCGAACCCGCTATTGATTGGCGTGGAAATGCATACGATTGCAATGCCGGTCCGGCCGCGCACCCCAACTCGCGGTTCACGGTTTCAGCCCGGCAATGCCCCAGTTATTCCGCCGAGGCGGAGAACCCGGCCGGCGTCCCGATCTCCGCGATCGTCTTCGGCGGCCGACGCGCATCGCTGGTGCCGCTGGTCTTCGAGGCGCGCGACTGGACGCACGGCGTGCTGGTCGGAGCGGCGATGGGCTCGGAAACCACCGCTGCCGCAACGGGTGCCGTCGGCGTGATGCGTCGCGATCCGATGGCGATGAAGCCCTTCTGCGGCTACAACTTCGCCGACTATTTCGCGCACTGGCTGTCCTTCGACAGCGATGGCGCAAAGCTGCCGAAGATCTTCCACGTCAACTGGTTCCGCAAGGGCGATGACGGCAAGTTCCTCTGGCCGGGCTTCGGCGACAACCTGCGCGTGCTCGAGTGGATGATCAAGCGCGTCGAAGGCAAGGCAGGCGCGGTCGAAACACCAATCGGAGCGCTGCCGCGACTGGATGACGTGAACCTCGACGGCGTGCCGCTGACCACCGAGGCGCGCGACAAGCTGTTCGGTTTCGATCGGCAGGCGTGGCAGGTCGAACTCGACGGCATCGGCACTTACCTGGATGAATACGGCCCGCGCATGCCGGCCGCATTGAGAAACGAGCAGCAGCGCATCGCAGCCGCGCTTGCACGGACGACGGCATGACGAGCGCGGTGTCCGGTCCACCCTCACGCCAGGATGTGGAAAATGCCCTTTCCGCCGGCAATGTCGCGCGCGCGCTGAGTGACAGCGCCGCATTGCTCGACAGCGATCCCGGAAACCCGGAGTTCGTCGCGTTGCATGGTGCAACGCTGCTGGCGAATGGAAAGGCGCAGGCCGCGGTGGATGTGTTATCGGTTGCCGCACGCGCAGCCGACGCGCCCTACGCGATCACCTCCGGACTCGCGATCTGCCAGGTCGCGGCCGGCGATCCCGCATCCGCGATCGATGGCTTTCGCCGGGCGCTGGCCCAGCGTCCGGAGGAGTTTTCCTTCAGGCTCGTCTTTGCCGAGTGCCTCCAGCGGCAAGACAACCAGATCGAGGCCGTGCAGCAGGCATTTCGCGCCGTCAACGACGCGCAGGACAGAGGTCGATGGTTGGATGACGCATCCACTCCGTCGCCGCTGCGCGCCCGCGTCAAGCGAGCGATGGACCTGATCGACCAAGGGCGGCAGGCCTTGTTCGAAGCAGTACTCCGCCCGCACATCGCGACATTTGGCGCGACCGCCATGCAGCGTGTCGCCGCTGCGCTCGGCGTCTACCTGCGAACCCATGCACCCGTCGATCGCGACCCCCGCCAGCGGCCCAAATTCCTGTGGGTACCGGCCCTGCCGCCGACTCCATTCTTTCGACGGGAGCAGTTCGAGTGGTATGAGGCCCTGGAGGCGGCCACAGCGCAGATCCGCGACGAGTTGTCGAACGTCCTGCAGGAGCGTGGCGCGCTCACGCCATTCCTCGACACCAGCGGCGGCGAGGGCGAAGACGCATACCTTGGCGGAGATCCCCAGGATCGTGCATGGGACGCCTATTTCTTCCACCGGCATGGCAAGGCGTTTCCCGCGCATCTCGCGGCCTGCCCAAAAACGGCGGCTGCACTCGATGGCGTGCCGCTGACCCGGATCACCGATCACGCACCCGAGGTCCTCTTCTCGGTGCTGGCGCCGAATACCCACATCAAGCCCCATCACGGCGTGACCAATACCCGCGTCGTGACGCATTTGCCATTGGTCATCCCCGAAGGCGACTGCAAGCTCGTCGTCGGCGGCCAGGCGCATGCGTGGCAGGAAGGACGCTGTGTCACGTTCGACGACACCTTCCTGCATGAAGCCTGGAATCGAACGAGCCAGCAGCGTGTCGTCATGATCCTCGACACGTGGAATCCCGACCTCACCGAGCCCGAGCGCGTGGCGCTGCGGGACCTGGTGGAGAAGATCGGTGAGTTCAACATGGCCGCCGGGATCAACTGACCCCCGGCTGCCGGCGGTGCTTCAGAACATCAGGTAGGTGGACAGGATGTACTTGTCGCCGCTGACCGGAGGCCGTCCGGCATGCTGGAACATCCAGTACGGCGGGAACATCAGCAGCCGACCCGCCCTGGGAGCAACCTTGATGCCGAGGTCGCAGAACTCCGTCTCGCCACCTTCCTCGACGGTGTTCAGGTACCAGAGGAAGACCATGTACCGGCTACTGTAGTCGTCGATCGAATCGAAGTGCGGTTCGAAGCCTTCGACTTGCGGGTGGTAGCGCTTGAGTGTCAGCCGGTCGGTTTTCGGCCGCAGCGGAACCGGGATGGTCAGCGGCACGTCCTGGTTGTAACGCGCCAGATAGGTGTCGATCTGCGCCAGGAAGAAGCCCAGGAACGCCTTGTCCGCCAGCGCACCAATGTTCATTTCGGTCCACGCGCTGTTATCCAGTCCCGGCCGGATCCCGCGCCCGTTGGGGCGCTGCAGCTGCGTCATGTTCTCGAACCCGGCGACGAGGTTGGCGCAGAACCCTTCTTCAAGCGCGTTGTCGTAGACGCGGATGTAATCCTTCAAGGCGTGCATGCCGGGCCTCCGTCTAGCGCATAGCCCCAGTGGCCCGCAACCGGTTCGAGGATTGGAAACAGTGGTTCGAAATACCTGCGATACGGCTGCCATCGGGCGACGGCGCGTGCATTCACCGGCTCGATCACCTGCGAATAGCTGGGCGTGCTGATGTACTTCTTGCCGGCGGCGTGCGCCGCGAAGTCGGCCAGCGGCGCGCGGTCGGCGATTCCCAGGTAGTCGGCGATCACCTCCACCTGATTGCCGAAGTCGGAGACCGTCTCCTCGTAGCGCAGCAGCAATGCATCCGGACAGACGAGGGGCTGGTGGTGGATCCAGAAACGCATGGCGTTGACATAACTCTTTGCCAGGCGCTCCAGCGTCGAGCACAGCACCATGAAGGCTGGTGAGCGGAAATTCTGCATGTAGCAGCTCAGGATGACGTCGCAGGGATGGCGCAGCGCGAGGATCACCCGGGCATCTGGAAACAGGCGGCGGATCATCGGCACGCGCAACAGGTTGAGCGGATTCTTGTCCACCAGCGTCTTGCCCGGCGCAATGTCGGCGACCTTGTTCGACTCGGCCCAGTACAGCGCGCGCAATTCGTCCAGGTCGCTGTCGGTGAGCCGCGCGAGGTCGAACGGATAGGTCAGACCCTTGGATTCCATTCGCTCGACGCAGTACTGGATGATGATCCGCTCATCCATCGAGACGTAAGCCGGGTGCGCATCGAGCATCTGCTCCAGCATCGTCGTGCCCGATCGCGGGAACCCGACGATGAAGACAGGTGAAGCCTCGCGCGGCGGGTCGTTGGCCGATCTCGGAAACACCGCCTGCCCAGGCGTGAGCCACTTGGACGCGATCCGCAGGGGCTCGTCGGGCGACTCGGCGATCTCCGGCAGCATGTCCGAGGCCAGCTCGAAATGGATCTGGTGGGCCTTGGCGAGCTGATCCATCGCTTCGTCGACGCCACCGAGCTTGTCGGCTACCTTCGCCAGGAAGAAATGGGCATTGGCCCGGGCCGGCGGTGGCAGGTCTTGCAAATCGAGCAGTGCGTGTGTGGACAGGCGTGCGCGCGGATAGTCCTTCGCCCGGATCGCCAACGCGGCATCGAGGCTGAGGATGTCGGCCTGCATGTCCTTGTCATGCCCGACGTGTGTCCGGCCCCGATCGAGGAGCGCAACGGCGTCCTCGACGCGGTTGGTCCGTTCATACAAGGTCGCCAGGCGCACCATGGCGACAGGATCGCCGTGTTCGAGCGCGTCCACCGCCAACAGCCGCTCGGCATCCTCTACAAGCCCAAGCTGGATCAGCGCCTTGGTGAGATCACGCCGAAGCGCCGGATCCAGCGCCGGCCATGCCTGTTGCGGTGGAATGAGCGACTGTGCGCGGCGGGTATCCCCGCAGTCGATGCAGGCCAGCGCGGCGTAGATGCGGGCGTCAGCCGAATCGCCCAGTTCGCAGGCATCAAGGAAGCGATGCCGCGCATCGGCGACCCGCCCCATGTCGAGAAGCAACAGCCCGTAATTGATCAGCGTCCCTTCGAGCGCATGCGGTAGACCCAGTGCCTGCGTGAACTGCGCTTCGGCTTCGCCGTATCGGCCGAGGTGGCGCAGCATCAGCCCGAGATTGGCATGGTATTCACCCACGCCCGGCCTGGCGGCAATCAGCCTGGCGAATGCATCCGCGGCTGCATCCAGGTCGCCATTGGCATGCGCAGCCATGGCCAGCAGGGTGAGCACGGCCTCGTTGTCGGGAGCCGCATCGAGTGCTGACCTGCACAGTCCCGCGCAGGAGCCGTATCGGCCGGATTCGAATTCCGCGACTGCCGCGTTGAAAAGAAGCTGGTTCATCGGAGTCCAAAGAAAAGGGCCGCGCGGCAAGCCGCGCGGCCCTCAAGTCTAGCAATGGAACAATCAGATCAGAACTTGACGGTGTAACGCGCCCAGTAGTAGCGGCCGATCGTATCGAACGTGTTCACGTCGGTATTGGCGTTGAGCACGTTGTTCTGGAACATCATCGGCGGCTGCTTGTCCGTCAGGTTGTCCACGCCCACTTCGAAGCGGGAGTTGATCGACGGCAATGCGTATCCCAGCTGGAGGCTGTGGAGGACGTATGAACCGTACGCACGGGCATAGCAGTAGGTCGGGTTCGATGCGCAGGCTCCGTCGGCGCTGGTGCCCTGACGGAGGTCATTGCTACCCACGTCAAATCCGCCGACATAGCGCGTGCGCCAGCCCACCGACCAGTCACCCATGCTCCAATCCGCAAACAGCCGGCCACGGACGCGCGAGTAGTTGCCGTAATCCTTGTTGTACTGGCCAGCCAGGTGGACGACCGAATCGGCGTTGGTCGTGGTGTCGACGTCGTTGTCAAACTTCGCGATGTAAGTGCCATCGAAACCGAAGTTGAACGCCCCCCAGCTGGTGGATGGCAGCTTGTAGCGCAACGCCAGATCCCAGCCGCTGGCATCCAGGCGACCCAGGTTGACCGTGGGCTGCTCGATGTAGGCAACCTGGCCATCGGGGTTACGGTGGATGAACGAGCAGAACGGGCTGGCATCATTCTGGAAGCAAGAGCTCAGCACCGTAACCCCGATGGCCAGGTT
>JBBRHT010000137.1:0-5733 GCA_038222295.1 Lysobacterales bacterium | reverse complement strand
GATGCGATGCACCTCCCAGGGCACCTGCGTTTCCAAGGCAGCCAGCAGTGCATCGGCGTCGCTCGCGGACAGCCATGACGGGTCCATGGCCATCTCGGCTCCGGGCAACGCGATCGGGACAAACGCCATGCGCCGGATGCTGCCGATTTGCCGCCCCCGGCGCAAACCCCGAGAATCGGACGTCCTGATGCAACGCGGATGGAACCAGGCATGAGCGAAGTCGAACGCGACGTCATGGCATACGACGTGGTCACCATTGGCGCGGGGCCGGCCGGGCTGTCTTTCGCCATCCGGCTGAAACAGCTCAATCCGGACCTGTCGGTCTGCGTCATCGAGAAAGGCGCGACCGTCGGCGCGCACATCCTGTCGGGCGCCGTCATCGAGCCCGGACCGCTGGATGCGTTGCTGCCGAACTGGCGCGACAACCCGCCGCCGATCTGCGTGCCGGCCGGCGACGACGAATTCTGGCTGCTCAGCAAGACCGGCGGACGCAAGCTGCCGGTGCCGCCGGGCATGAAGAACCACGGCAATGTCATCGTCAGCCTCGGTGCGCTGTGCGCATGGCTGGCACCACAGGCCGAGGCGCTGGGCGTGGAAATCTATGCGGGCTTCGCCGCGGCAGCCGCGTTGCACGACGGCGACGGCCGTGTCGTTGGCGTGCGCATCGGCGACATGGGCGTGGCGAAGGACGGCTCGCACAAGGCCGGCTTCACCGCGGGCATCGACATCCGGGCCAAGGTCACGGTACTGGCCGAAGGCGCACGCGGCAGCCTGACCAAGCAGCTGGTCAAGCGCTTTGCACTGGATGCTGGCAGCGATCCGCAGGGTTACTCGATCGGCATCAAGGAGCTGTGGCAGCTGCCGGCCGGTCGGGTGACGCCGGGCAAGATCGTGCACACGCTCGGCTGGCCGGCGGACAACCGCATCTACGGCGGCAGCTTCCTCTATCACCTGGACAAGGACCGCGTCGCGTTGGGGTATGTCAGTGGCCTGGATTACAGCGACCCCGCGTACCAGCCCTGGGAAGCCTTCCAGCAATGGAAGAACCATCCCAGCGTTGCACCCTTTCTCGAAGGCGGCAGCATTCTGTCCGCCGGCGCGCGCGCCATCGTCACCGGCGGCTGGCAGTCGCTGCCGACGGTCGAGATGCCCGGGGCACTGCTGATCGGTGACGGCGCGGGCCTGCTCAACGTCCCCAAGATCAAGGGCACACACCAGGCGATCCGCAGCGGCATGCTGGCCGCCGAACACCTGGCGCAATCCCTGGATGCACGTGGTTTCGACGCAAAGCTGCGCGCGTCCCCCGCCATGGACGAACTGCGACAGGTCCGCAACATCAAGCCCGGTTTCAAGCGTGGGCTGTGGTTCGGGATGCTCAACGCCGCTTGGGAGACGCTCACCGGCGGACTCTCGCCATGGACGCTGCGCAACAAGGCGGACTGGTGCACGCTCGACAAACTCGGCGAACACGAACTGCCCAAGCGCGATTACGTGCAGCGCTCGCTGCCGCCGCGCGACCGCCTGCAAGGCGTGTACTTCGCCGCGACCGAGCATGACGAGGACCAGCCGGTGCACCTGGTCGTCCACGACACCAGCATCTGCATCGATCGATGCACGGTGGAATACGGCAACCCCTGCACCCGCTTCTGCCCGGCCAACGTCTACGAGATCGTCGACGCGCCCTCGGCCGACGGCGTCGCCGGCAAGCGCCTGCAGATCAATGCCGCCAACTGCGTGCACTGCAAGACCTGCGACATCAAGGATCCCTACGAGATCATCACCTGGGTCACGCCGGAAGGCGGATCGGGACCGAATTATTTGAACCTGTAACGCAGCAACGCCGCCCGTGCGCTTGCACAGGCGGCGTTCCAGGCGGACTTAACCCGCGACCGTCCAGGTAAGGTCAGCGATCCTGGTGACCGGCTGGAGCACGGCTGCATTCGCCGCCTTCCAGATTCGATTTTCGCCGGTCGTGCTGTTTCGCCAGAGGATATCGGCCTTGCCGTCGTTGTCGAAATCGCCGGTTCCAGCGATGGTCCAAGCCATGTCTGGTTCCAACCTCAGCGTGTACGAAGTTGCGGAATTCCCGGACAGCCAGAGGGCATCCGATCCGGTGTTGATATTGCGCCACAGGATGTCGGCCTTGCCATCTCCATTGAAGTCGTCAATGCCCACTATGGTCCAGGACATGTCCGTCACTGCGGTGAACGTCTGGATGGTCGCCGAATTACCCGATTTCCAGATTGCATTCGACCCCGAACTGAGATTTCGCCACAGGATGTCGGTCTTGCCATCGCCATCAAAGTCCCCTGTCCCAACAATTGTCCAGGACACGTTCGTGACGGTCGCCAAGGCCTGCCCGGTCGCCGAGTTGCCCGAATACCAGATTCCATTGGCGCCAGTGCCAGTGTTCCGCCACAGGATGTCCGACTTGCCGTCACCGTTGAAGTCGCCGATTCCAGCGACGGTCGTCGCCATGTCGGAAACTGTCGTCAACGTCTGCGGCGTAGCGGCGTTAGCCGATTTCCACAATCCATTGGCACCCGTGTTCTGGTTGCGCCACAGGATGTCGGACTTGCCGTCGCCGTTGAAATCTCCAACGCCGGCAACGATCCAGGATAGGTCGCCGACTGTGCCCACGGCTTGTGGCGTCGCGGAATTGGCAGATCTCCAGATGGCATTCCGGCCAGATGCGATATTCCGCCACAGGATGTCGGACTGCCCGTCGCCATCGAAGTCCCCACGCAGCCAGACCGCCGTGGGTGGTGTCAACGATTGGCGGAAGGCCGCGACAACGGCAAATGTCTGCGTCAATGTGCGCGCATTGTCCGCCTGTCCTGCGACTCCGCAAGCGAATCCGCCGCACGTGGTGAGCCTCGGGTTCGAGAACACGCGGTAGCTGGTCTGCCCGGCGACGGGCACGGCCATGATGGTGTAGAAATTGCCGGCCGCGGATCCAGTCGAGTATCCAAATGAGTCCGCGAAGCGCCCATATTCCTCCGGATCAAGCGGATTGCCGTCGCTATTCGTGTCGTCGGTGCCTTGGGCGGTTGCACGATCGTGTGCCAGGCCCATGTTGTGGCCGATTTCGTGCGCGAGCGTTTCGTCGCGGCAGGTCGCGCCGTTGTCCGGGAACTGGAGTCCACTCGAATCGCTGACAACTGACAACCCAAAGGGTGCGCTGCTGGCGTCGAGTGCTGAGCGTCCGCCACCGAGCAGCCAAGCGACGCCGCAGGTCTGGTTTTCGGGGACGGAGTAGATGCGCACAAGCGACACCAGGTCGGCGCCATACCGCTGCCTTGCCTGGAGCAAAGGTTGCAGCGAAGCCGGGGGAGTTGCCGGGGTGCAGTTGACGTCGGTGTCCGGAAGGTGGCGCTGGCCAGGGCCGGAAACGGGCACGCATTGCACTCCCGACAGTTCGCCCAGCGCGGTGCGGTTCAAGGTAGCGTCCGGATAGTCCACCTGGACGGCGTGAACCAATCGCAACTGGCCGCCGACCTTGCTGTTCAGATACCCTTGATTTGCGATGTCCACGATGAACTGCAGCCGGGTCAGCGCCTGTGACTGTCCACCCAGCCGGGTCGCGAATCCTGTCGTGTACCCCAGCACCAGGTCGACGGTCGTCGCTGGTGTCGCGGTGGTGATCGCGGACTCCTTCGTCGCGGGTAACGACTGCGCGCGTGACGCGGCCGCAGTCGGTCGCTTTGCGGAAACTGCACTGGCCATGGCTTCCGGGGATGGCAGGAAGTCCTGGCCTGCTGCGACATCGGATGGAGCAACCGCATTACCCAGCTTGCTGTTGTCCGCTTCGACCATCCAGGTGCGTCCGCCCTGGGTCGTGATTTGCAGTGCCTCACCCACGCCATCCGGGATGGAAGCGAAGACCGCCTTGTCGCCGAACGTCAAGACAGCCTCGTTGCCGGATGTCGCACCCACTGGCCGACCGACCCAAGTCCAGTTGCCATCCGCGTGTTCGATCCGACGGCTGTACTTCAGGGCGATGGGATGACCATCGGGCGCCTTGATCACCATCCCGCCCTCGGCGATCGCTCGCACCGCACGCTGCTCGCTCATCTGGATGGGGTACGCGGTGTAGGCGCCACGCTGCAGGGGTGCCTCACTGTCGTATTTCACAAGATCGCCACGGTCCGCCAAGGACGCGATATGCGAAGCCGTCCGCTTGGACCAGATCTGACCTGGCAGTGCTGGGTTTGCATGACTCGTCGGCGTAGCCAGCCGACTGGAAAGCGCGACGGCGTTGTGCTCGTTTGAGCAGCCGGCAGCCAGCAGCCCGCCAATGATCGCGCCGGCAAGAGGATGAATTCGCATTTTAGGGCCCCTGTGGAGATTAGGTTGCCATCTCATTGCTGAGCTGGGGGCCAATTAAATAAACCAGAAAACATCGCGGTGGCGTGATGAACACGGGCCTACGGCGAAAAAAGGGGTTCATTTGGGAAGTTAGGCGCTGAGCAATCTTTCGAGGATGCGTTCAGCCAGTGCTTCCGGCGCGTGCTCCACCGTTGAGACCGTTATTTCGGCGTGTTCAGGTGTCTCGTAAGGTGAGTTGATGCCGGTGAAGTTGTGGATCTGGCCGGCACGAGCCTTTGCATAGAGCCCCTTGATGTCGCGGTGTTCGGCGACTTCCAGAGGCGTGTCCACGTAAACCTCCAGGAATTCGCCATCTTCGAAAAGCCCGCGCGCCATGCGCCGTTCGGCGCGGAAGGGAGAGATGAAGCTCACCAGCACGATCAGGCCGGCGTCGACCATCAGCTTGGCCACCTCGGCCACGCGACGGATGTTCTCGACGCGGTCCTCGTCGGTGAAGCCGAGATCCTTGTTGAGGCCATGGCGGACGTTGTCGCCGTCGAGCAGGTAGGTGTGATGGCCCATCGCCAGCAGGCGCTTCTCTACGAGATTTGCGATCGTCGATTTGCCGGATCCCGACAAGCCGGTGAACCAGAGGCAGCGGGGTTCCTGCGCCTTGATGCGCGCCCTCGCCTGCTTGTCGACGTCCACGTGCTGCCAGTGGATGTTGCTCGCGCGGCGCAAGGCGAAATCGATGGTCCCCGCGGCGACGGTCGCGTTGCTTTGGCGATCGATCAGGATGAAGGCGCCCAGCTCGCGGCTGTCGGCATAGGCCTCGAACGGGATCGGGCGATCCAGGTGCAGGTTGCAGTACGCGACTTCGTTGAGCTCCAGGAGCTTGGCTGCGAGTTCCTCCTGCGTATTGACGTCAACCTTGTGCTTGATCTCGGTCACGCTGGCGCTCAGCGTGCAGGCGCCGATCTTCAGCCAATAGGGCCGGCCGGGCAGCAATGGCTGCTCACCGAGCCACAGCAGGTGCACCGCGAACTGGTCGGAGACCTGTGGGGGATTGTCGGCCGATGCGATGACATCGCCGCGACTGATGTCGACTTCGTCGGCGAGCGTCAGTGTGATCGCCTGTCCCGCCTGGGCGCGCTCCAGGTCTCCGTCCGCGCTGATGACGCGCGCAACCTGCGAGCGTCGCCCCGACGGCAAGGCAATGACGGCGTCGCCAGGTTTCACCGACCCGGTGCCCACGGTGCCGGCGAAGCCCCGGAAGTGCTGGTCCGGACGACAGACCCATTGCACGGGCATGCGGAAGCCGACATCGACGCTGGCGTGCGAAACCTCGGTGGACTCAAGCACCTGGAGCAGGCTCGGGCCCTGGTACCACGGCATGGCCGCCGATGGTGCCAGGACGTTGTCGCC
>JBBRHT010000136.1:0-5811 GCA_038222295.1 Lysobacterales bacterium | reverse complement strand
CCTGGATCGGGGTGCAGCGGGAGAAACCAGCGGCTTCCAGTCCTGCGAGCAGTTCAGGTTGCAGGTTGAAGCTGGAAAACGAGATGTCGGTAAGGGGCTTGTCGCTCATGCGTTTGCTGTCTATCCGGGATGGCGCGCGGTGCGCGCTTGCGTGGGAGGCGTCGGCGCAGCAGACTGCCGATCAGCGTTCGGGGCTGCGCACGCTCTGATGAGCCGGCGCTTGAAACCCTCTTGAAAACGCCCCAGTTTAACAGTAATGCGCCCCCTCCGGGCCGCGCATCCAGTTGATTTACCGACAATTGATCGGGTCGGTCCCCGTCCGGTCAGCAAGGAGCCATTGCCAATGACCGACAACGTGATCCACGCCACCGATGCCGACTTCGACAGCCAGGTCCTGCAGTCCAGCGAGCCGGTCCTGGTCGATTTCTGGGCGCAATGGTGCGGGCCCTGCAAGATGATCGCACCTGCCCTCGACGAGCTCGCACGGACCTATGCCGGGCGCGCCAAGGTGGTGAAGGTCGACATCGACCAGAACCAGGCCGTGGCGCTGAAGTACCACGTGCGCTCGATCCCGATGCTGCTGCTGTTCAAGGATGGCCAGGTCCAGGCCACGCAGATCGGCGCGGTGGGCAAGGCCCAGCTGGCGCAGATCATCGACAAGGCGCTCTGATCCAACAGCCTCCCGGCGGTGACAGGCGGCTCGCCCCTGTCGCCCCTCGCGGACCCCGCACGGGGGCGCCCGGTGGGCACGGACCGTAAACGACGCATCCGGATCGCTTGCCGCCGCTACGCGGGGGTGCTAGTTTCGCCCTACCGGCACGGGTTTCTCTGCCGCACCCCCTCTCAATACCCCATTTTTACCGCGCCGCCCGCCCACTGCGGGCGCTGGCCGCTTAGCGAGGAATTCGCATCTTGTCCGACAACACCCACGACTCCGGCGACACCGCCGAGAAGCCTGCGCGCAAACCCCGCGTTGCCCGCCCCCCCGCCGATACGGCGGCCGCGATCCAGGCGCCCGCGCCGGCCATGGCTGCCAGCGACGTCCGCCCACCGGCCCCGCCGAGCGCGACACCCCCGCCGCAGGGCGGAGCCAGCCAGCCGCCCAGCCAGGCCGAGCCGGGAGCCAGTCAGGCAGGCGGCGGTGATCAGGCCAACGCCGAGCAGCGCGACGGCCACAACAATCCCCGTCGCGACCGCTTCCGCAATCGCCGCGACCGCGATCGCAATCGCGGCGGCGGCGGCGGCGGCGGCGGCGAGCGTCCCCGCGACGATGGCATGCCGCAGGACGACAACAGCAACCAGCAGTTCAATGCGCAGCGCCCGGCCAATATTCCCGAGGGCTTCCCGCAGTATTCGCTGGGCGACCTCAAGCGCATGCCGGCGCAGAAACTGCTGGACATCGCCGAGCAGCTGAACATTTCCGAAGGTGTCGCCCGTGCCCGCAAGCAGGACGTGATCTTCGCGGTCCTGAAAGTGCTCACGCGGCATGGCGAAGGCGTTGCCGCCGACGGCGTGCTGGAGATCCTGCCCGACGGCTTCGGCTTCCTGCGCGCGGCCGAGGCGAGCTACCTCGCCGGTCCCGACGACACCTACATCTCCCCGAGCCAGATCCGCCGCTTCAACCTGCGCACCGGCGACCACTTGTCCGGCCGCATCCGCTGGCCCAAGGACGGCGAGCGCTACTTCGCGCTGGCCGTGGTCGACACCATCAACGGCGAGCCGATCGAAGCGTCGAAGAACAAGGTCCTGTTCGAGAACCTCACCGCGCTGTTCCCGCGCCGCAAGTTCAAGCTCGAGCGTGGCGACGGCAGCACCGAGGACATCACCGGTCGCATCCTCGACCTGATGGCGCCGCAGGGCAAAGGCCAGCGCGCACTGATCGTGTCGCCGCCGAAAGCCGGCAAGACCATGCTCATGCAGCAGGTCGCGACCGCGATCACGCACAACCACCCCGACGTGCATTTGATCGTGCTGCTGATCGACGAGCGGCCCGAGGAAGTCACCGACATGCAGCGCACGGTGCGCGGCGAGGTGATCAGCTCGACCTTCGACGAGCCCGCCGGCCGCCACGTGCAGGTCGCCGAAATGGTGATCGAGCGCGCCAAGCGCCTGGTCGAGCACAAGAAGGACGTGGTCATCCTGCTCGACTCGATCACCCGCCTTGCGCGCGCCTACAACAACGTGGTGCCCAGCTCGGGCAAGATCCTGTCCGGTGGCGTCGACGCCAATGCGCTGCACCGCCCGAAGCGCTTCTTCGGCGCCGCGCGCAACGTGGAAGAAGGCGGTTCGCTGACGATCATCGCCACCGCGCTGGTCGAGACCGGCAGCAAGATGGACGAGGTGATCTACGAGGAGTTCAAGGGCACCGGCAACTCCGAAGTGCATCTCAATCGCCGCATCGCCGAGAAGCGCGTGTATCCGGCGATCGACATCAACCGCTCGGGCACGCGTCGCGAAGACCTGCTGATCGAGCCGGAACTGCTGCAGAAGATCTGGATCCTGCGCAAGCTGCTGCACGGCATGGACGAGATCGGCGCGATGGAATTCCTGCTCGACAAGATGAAGAGCACCAAGTCGAATGATGAGTTCTTCGCTTCGATGAAGCGCTAAGCAAGCGCAGGCTCGACTGACTCCGCCGGCCTCGTGCCGGCGTCGTCGTCTTCACAGGGCGCACACCGCCCGGTCACGATGCGTGGACGTTGATGCCGCTACGGTCTGCGAAACCGCCGGCCGGCGGTGCCCTGGCCCAATCCCATGCCCACGTCTTCGATGCGTACCGCTGCCATGTTGGCGGCCGGTGTCCTGATCCTTGCCGGCTGCAATCGTCCCGACAGCAGCAAGGAACAGACCATGGCCAATCCCACCCCCGCACCCGCCGGCCCCGCGATGCCGTCCGCCGCCGCACCGATGGCGCAGCCCGACCCGCAGATGCAGGCCGTGCTCGACCAGATGCAGAAGCTCGGCGCAAAACCGCTCGAAACCCTCACTCCGGAGCAGGCCCGCGCGCAGGCCAGCCCTGCCGATGCGGTCAAGGCCGTGCTCACCGCGCAAGGCAAGCCGACCACGCCCGAACCCGTCGACAAGGTGCGCGACAGCACCTTCCCGGGCCCCGCCGGCCCGGTCCCGATCCGCATCTACACGCCGGCCGCCAACGGCGCCAGCGGCCCGATGCCGGTGGTTCTGTACATCCATGGCGGCGGCTGGGTGATCGCCAACCTGGACACCTACGACGCCAGCCCGCGCGCGATCGCCAACGCCGCCAACGCGATCGTGGTGTCCACGCATTACCGGCAGGCGCCCGAGCATCCGTTCCCCGCCGCGCACGAGGACACCCTGGCTGCCTACAAATGGGTTCTCGCCAACGCCGCGCAACTCGGCGGCGATCCCAAGCGTGTGGCGGTGATGGGTGAAAGCGCGGGCGGCAACATGGCGGCGGACATCGCCGTCGCCGCGCGCGACCAGAAGCTGCAGGCACCGGTGGCACAGGTGCTGGTGTATCCGGTCGCCGGCAACGCCACCAGCACGCCGTCGTATCTTGAAAACGCGAATGCCACGCCGCTGAGCAAGGCGGCGATGGAGTGGTTCATCAAGTACACGTTCAAGGACCCCAAGGATGCCGCCGATCCACGCATCAACCTGGTGGATCGCAAGGACCTGGCGGGGCTGGCGCCGGCGACGGTCATCCTCGACCAGATCGACCCGCTGCGCTCGGAAGGCCAGGCGTATGCCGACGCCCTGCGCGCGGCCGGCGTGCCGGTGACGGTGAAACAATACGACGGCGTCACCCACGAATTCTTCGGCATGGGCGCGGTGGTCGACAAGGCCAAGGACGCCGAGCAGTTCGCCGCGCAGCAGCTGAAGGCGGCGTTTGCCGGACAGTCGGCCACGCAGGCGACGACGGCGCCGCCGGGCGGCTGACACGCGAGCGGTCGCGGTACGCATCCACGCCGGCCCCGTGCCGGCGTTTTTGCTACTGCGCCACCGCGTGCGATGTTCTGCCGATCCTGGGGAGCACGCACGAACCGTCGGTATTCCGGCGACAACCGGCACGGGCTGCGCAAGCACATCGCTGACGCCTCGGTGGACTCGCGCCGGGTGGGCACACGCTCAAGAAGGCCAAGCGTGACGCGGGTCGCGAGCCCGGCCAGGTCATATTGGTCGACAACTGAGCCACGCGCGCCGGAGCGCCGGTCAGCCCATGCCGCCGTTGATTCCGATCACCTGCCCATTGATGTAACCGGCGGCGTCCGAACAGAGGAACGCGACCAGCGCGGCGACCTCATCCGCGGTGCCAGCGCGACCGGCCGGCACCATCGCCTTGATCTGCTCGACGCCGAAACTGTCGTCGGCCATGCGGCCGCTGATGACGCCGGGTGCGACGACATTCGCGGTGATGCCGCGCGAGCCCATTTCCCGCGCGAGCGATTTCGTCGCGCCGTGCAGCGCCGATTTGGCTGCGGCGTAGTTGCACTGGCCGCGGTTGCCCAGCACCGCGGCGACCGACGACACGCTGACGATGCGGCCCCAGCGGGTGCGCGCCATCGGCAGCAGCAATGGCTGCGTCACGTGGAAGAAGCCGTGCACCGAGACGTCGATGACGCGCTTCCATTGCGATTCGCTCATGCCCGCCATCGGAGCGTCGTCGTGGATGCCGGCGTTGTTGACCACGACCTGGATCGGCCCCGCGCAGAGCAGGCCCGCGATCGCCGCCTGCGCTTGTCCGGCATCGGCCACGTCGAAGGTCACCGTCTCCGCGCTGCCGCCGGCCTGGCCGATGGCAGCGGCAACGGCCAATGCGCGCGCCGGGTTGGCGCTGGCGTGCACGATGACGTGCAGTCCGTCGGCGGCCAGTTGTCGGCAGATCGCGCCACCGATATCGCCGCTACCGCCAGTGACCAGCGCGCGACGGGTCGGGATTGGATTCATGACGGGCTCCGTGCCATCGCAAGCGTCAGTCGGGTTGGTGCAACACCACGGCCGCGCGTCCTTCGGCCAGCAGGCGGTCTTCGTGGGTGATGCGGAAGGCATATTGCCAGCTGGTTTCGCCGTCTGTCAGGACGTCGGCGCTGCAGACCAGGTCGCCAGGCAGATCGTCCACGCGCGTTAGGTGCAGTTCGATCGCCCGCAGCGCCACCAACAAGCCCGGCTTCGCGCGACCACCGGCCGCCTGCGCAAGCAAGCCGCCGTGAACGGCCATCGCCTGGGCGCCGTACTCGCACAGGTGCACGGCGCGGAGTTGCTTCCCGCCACGCAGCGGATGCGCCGGATCGCGATGGTTGGCCGCGCGCAGCCGGATGCTGCGCGCGTCCCAGGCCAGGACCTCGTCCCACAGGCACATGTCGCCCTGGTGTGGAACCAGCGACAGGATGGTGTTGCGACCGATCACGTCAGGCGACGTGGTCATGCCACTGCGGGCCCGGTGGCGGTGACGGGCTGCCGCGTGATCAGCAACGCGAGCACGAAATTGGCCAGCACGCCAATCGCCACCGTGCTGCCGATCGCGCGCAGCACCGGAATCGAGGATGCCGCGAGCAAGGCAAACACCAGCAACGTGGTCAGGCTGCACACGATCACCGCATGCAACGTCCGCAGCTGCTCGCCGCGATCGTCGCCGGCGTGTTCGAAGAACAACGCATAGTCCAGGCCAAGCCCGGCCGCCAGGATCAGCGCGACCAGGTGGAACAGGTTGAGTTCCACGCCAAAACCGCGCAGCACCGCGACGATCAACAGCGTCGTCAGCGCCATCGGCGCCAGCACGCGCAACACGCGGTGGGTCTGGCGCAGCGCCAGCCACACGGTGCATTTGGAATT
>JBBRHT010000135.1:0-5862 GCA_038222295.1 Lysobacterales bacterium | reverse complement strand
CCAGCTGACAACGATGGCCAGCAACATAGGGGAGGATTTGTATTTCAGGTGTCCATACCAGGCGAACGTCATGAAGACGTTGGAGCCCAGCAGCAACAGCACAGGCAGGTAGCGATTGGGGGTGATCGACATGGGAGAAGGTCGAAAAGGGCGTGGGTAAAGCTGAACGGCGCGTCTTCACATGCCATGCACCTTCACACGGGCAGCCTTTCACAAAGCTGAAGACAGAAGGGGACCGCAATGCGCGCATCACAAGAACCAGCCGGCCTCGTCCTGATTGTCGAGGACAACCGCAACATTTCGGAAATGGTAGGGGAATACCTGGAGGGCCGCGGGTTCGAGGTGGACTACGCCTCGGACGGGCTTGACGGGTATCGACTGGCTGCGGAAAACAGCTACGACGTTGTCGTGCTCGACCTGATGTTGCCGCGCCTGGACGGCGTGGAAGTCTGCAAGCGGCTGCGCGAGGAAGCGCGCAAGTCGACGCCGGTGCTGATGCTGACCGCGCGCGACACGCTGGACGAGAAACTGACCGGCTTGTCCGCCGGCGCGGACGACTACCTCACCAAGCCATTCGCCATCCAGGAACTCGAGGCCCGGCTGCGCGCGCTGATCCGGCGCGAACGCCGCCAGGTCGGGTCCGAGGTGCTGAAGGTCGCCGATCTCGTGCTGGATCCGGCCAGCCTGCGCGCCACGCGCGGCGGGGTCGAACTGCAGCTGTCGCCGATCGGCCTGAAGCTGCTGACGATCCTCATGCGTGAATCGCCGCGCGTCGTCAGCCGGCAGGAGATCGAGCGCGAGATCTGGGGCAATGGCCTGCCGGATTCGGACACCTTGCGCAGCCACCTGTACAACCTGCGCAAGACGATCGACAAGCCCTACGAAAAACCCCTGCTGCACACCGTCCAGAGTGCCGGCTACCGCATCGCGGACATCGAACAGCCACCAGTGTGAGGACAGCGCCGCGGACCATGTACGGCGGCCTGCCCGAAAAACTGCGAAACGCCCTGCTGATCCAGGGCGTCATGGCGGTATTGATCCTGCTTGCAGGCGCAAGCATTGCCATGCACACCGCCGAGCAGGACGTGGCCGCCACGGCGCTGCGTGAAGAGGCGGCGTATTTCTGGGAGCAGCGCGCGGCCAATCCGACGCACGATGCCCCGGACAGCGCGATCCTGCACGGCTATGTGCTGCCGATCGGGGCATCGGTCGAAGTGTTGCCGCCCCCATTGCGGGTACTCAAGCCTGGCCTGCACGACCTGCCTGACTTGCTGGTGCTGGTCGAGCAACGCGGCGGCGTGCGGCTGTACCTGAGCTACCCGCGATCGAAAATCGACCGCATCGCAGTGCGGCTGGTCGTGGCGCCGATACTGTTGGCGGTCCTGCTGCTGCTTGGCAGTTCCTGGCTGACCTACCGCCTGGCACGACGCCTGACCGCGCCGCTGCACTGGCTGGCCAACGAGGTGCGGCGGTGGGATCCGCGCGACCCCGACACCAGCATGCTGGCACCGGACAAGCTGCCGGGGGATGCCGGCGTCGAGACCCGGCAGCTTGCCGGTGCGCTGCAGCGGATGGGCGATCGCACCCGTTCTTACATGCATCGCGAACGCGACTTCACCCGCGACGCCAGCCACGAGCTGCGCACGCCGCTGACGGTGGTGCGGGTCGCCAGTGACCTGATGCAAAGCGATCCGGACCTTCCGGAGCGTGCGCACAGGTCGCTTGCGCGCATCCAGCGCGCGGCGCGCGACATGGAGGCAGTCATCGACGCATTCCTGCTGCTCGCCCGCGAGAACGAGGTCGAGCCCCAGCGCGAGGATTTCGCGGTGCGCGATGTCGTCAATGAAGAAGTCGACAAGGTGCGCCCGCTGCTGGCGGGCAAGCCGATCGAGCTGGCGGTCCAGGAGCGGGCGTCGCCACAGCTGCATGCATCGCCACGCGTGCTGGGCGTCATGGTGGGCAACCTGCTGGCCAACGCCTGCACGTTCACCGAGCGCGGCCGCATCGACGTGTTGATCCTCGACGATCGCATCGTGGTCCGCGACACCGGCATCGGCATGGGCGGGGAGACCTTGAAACGCGCCTTCGAGCCGTTCTTTCGCGGCGACGCGGCCAACCCGGCCGGTCGCGGCATGGGCCTGGCGATCGTGCGCCAACTGGGCGAACGCTTTACTTGGCCAGTCCACCTGGAGAGCGTTCCGGGCCAAGGCACGACCGCGACGATCCGTTTCTCCAGCTGAACGGCAACCATCGCTGGCGTGGCGGGTGGGTCAACCATGCTCCCTCCGGCGGCTTGGCTGACAGACATTCGACCGGGACGACATGAGCACGATGCCGCAGCCAGATCATCGACGTACTGCCCGCGCGGCGACCACCCTGGCGGTCATCGTCGTGCTGGTGCTGGGTGCCTGGCTATGGTGGTCGCGGCACCATGCGTCGTCGGATTCGGCGGGCTATCGCACGGCGGTGATGGACCGGGGCGACATCCGCGTCACCATTTCCGCGACGGGCACCCTCGGTGCGATCTCGACGGTCGATGTCGGCAGCCAGATCTCCGGTCTGGTGACCGAGGTGCTGGCCGACTTCAACGACCACGTGCGCAAGGGCGATGTGCTCGCGCGAATCGATCCCAGCACCTACGAGGCGCAGATCGCGCAAGGCGCGGCTGCTGTCGCCAGCGCACGCGCCAACCTGGGTAGTGCGCAGGCGACGCTGCGCAATGCGGATGTCGATTTCTCACGCAAATCGCAGTTGGCGCAACAGCAACTGGTCGCGCGCAGCGACGCCGACCTGGCCCGCGCGGCCCGCGACCAGGCGCGCGCGCAGGTCAATGCCGCCCAGGCGCAGATTACGCAGCAGCAGGCGTCGACGCAGACCGCACGCCTGAACCTGCAACGCACGGTGATCCGCTCCCCGGTCGACGGCGTCGTGCTGACGCGTACGATCGAGCCCGGCCAGACCGTTGCCGCCAGCCTGCAGGCGCCGGTCTTGTTCCAGATCGCCGAGGATCTGTCGAAGATGGAAATCGTCCTCGCCATCGATGAGGCGGATATCGGCCAGGTCAAGCCGGGCGAGGCGGTTGCCTTCAGCGTCGATGCGTTTCCCGACAAGCAATACCGGGGCAGCGTGCAACAGGTGCGCCTGTCGGCGACCAATACCAGCAACGTCATCTCCTATCCGGTGGTCGTTGCGGTCGACAACAGCGACGGCACGTTGTTGCCCGGAATGACGGCCAACGCCGAGATCGAAGTCAGCCGGCGCGCCCACGTCCTGCGCGTGCCCAACAGCGCACTGCGCTACAAGCCCGACGAGGAAGCCGCCAGTCCTGCGTCGACGACGGCATCCGCGCGCGGTCCCGATGCAACCAGCGAGCTGTCCGCGATTGCGCAGCGGCTGCGGTTGAGCGAAAGCCAGCGCGCGGCCTTCGACACCGCCATCGCCGCGATGCAGGCCCACGCGGCGCAACGTCGCAGTGCGTCGACCGCCACCAGTTCGTCTTCCGGCAGCAGCCTGTTCGGTGGTCGCGGCGCTCAACCGCAGCGCAATGGCGGCGCCAACACGGCCAGCCAGGGGGCGATGCGGCAACGGGTGCTGGAACGACTGAACCAGCAGTTCGCCGGCTTCCGAGCAACGTTGGACGCGCAGCAGCGACTGCAGTGGGACCGCGAGATCGCGGCATTGGCCGGTGCACGCCGGGCGCCGCTGTACCTGCTCGTCGACGGCAAGCCGAAGCAGGTCGTGGTACGCGTCGGATCGTCGGATGGCACCAACACCGAAGTGTCGGGCGACATCCGTGCCGGCGACAAGGTGATCGTCGGCAGCGAGCGCGCGACGACGGCGCCGTGAACGTCCGGGGCGAGACCATTGCGGTGATCGAAACCCGCAAGTTGTGCAAGGTGTACGCCCCCGGCGGCGCTGCGGAGGTCGTCGCGTTGCGCGACGTCGACCTGCGGATCGGGCGCGGTGAATTCGTCGCGATCATGGGCCCTTCCGGCTCGGGCAAGTCGACGCTGATGAACATGATCGGCTGCCTGGACACGCCGTCGTCCGGCAGTTATCTGTGCGACGGTGTCGACGTGGCCACGCTTGATGCCGAGCAGCGCGCCGAGCTTCGCCTGCAGAAGATCGGATTCGTCTTCCAGGGATTCAACCTGCTGCCGCGCATGAGTGCGCTGGAGAACGTCGCCATGCCGCTGGGCTACGCCAACGTACCGCACCAGGAGCGGATGCAGCGGGCGCGCGCCGCGCTGGATGCGGTCAACCTCGGTGAGCGGGCCGTGCACCGGCCCAGCGAGATGTCCGGTGGCCAGCAGCAACGCGTCGCAATCGCCCGCGCGCTGATCAATCATCCCGCGATCCTGCTCGCCGACGAACCAACGGGCGCGCTGGACAGCAGGACCGGGATGGAAATCCTCGCGCTGTTCGAGCGTTTGCGCGATGCCGGGCTCACCGTGGTGCTGATCACCCATGAGGCCGACGTTGCCGCGCACGCCGACCGCACGTTCGAGATGCGCGATGGCGCCCTGCACGAGCAGGGGGCCTACGCATGAACTTCATGGAAATCCTGCGGACCGCCGCATTCGCATTGCGCGGAAACTGGATGCGCAGCGCACTGACGTCGTTGGGCGTGATCATCGGCATCGCCGCGGTGATCGTGATGGTCTCGGTGGGCCAGGGTACGCAGGCCGAAATCGACAAGCTGGTATCCGGCCTGGGATCCAATCGCCTGGACATCAGCGGTGGTGGTGGGTTCGGCGGTGGTGGCGTGCGCCTTGCGGCGGGCAGCCGCTACACGCTCTCCGAGGCGGATGCCGACGCGATCGGCAAGGAGATCCCGGAAGTCGAATACGTCTCGGCTTCGATGCGTGGGGGTATCCAGGTGGTCTATGGCGAAAGCAACTGGTCCACGCAATGGCAGGGCGTGCAGCCGGATTGGTTCGACATCAACGACTGGGTGATCGCCAGCGGGCAGCCATTCGAATCGCGCGACTACAGCGGTGCCGCCAAGTCGGTGATCCTCGGCGATACCGTCCGCCAGCAGTTGTTCGGCGACCAGGACTCCGTCGGGCAATCGGTCCGGCTGGGTCGCGTCCCGTTCACCGTCGTCGCGACGTTGAAGCCAAAAGGGCAGGGCGGCTTCGGCCAGGACCAGGACGACCTGGTGGTGGTGCCGCTGGAAACAGCGCGACGTCGCCTGTCCGGTGCGACCGCATTGCCACCCGGTGCCGTCCAGCAGATCTCGCTCGGCGTCGGCCGCGCCGAGGATCTGTCCTACGCGCAGGGTGAAGTCGAAGCCCTGATGCGCCAACGCCATCGGATCCAGCCCGGCGACGACGACGACTTCAGCGTCCGCAACATCGCCCAGATCGTGGCCACGCGGACGCAGACGACGCGATTGATGTCACTGCTGCTCGGCGCCGTCGCTGGCATTTCGCTGATCGTTGGCGGCATCGGCATCATGAACATCATGCTGGTGTCGGTCACCGAGCGGATCCGCGAGATCGGCCTGCGCATGGCGGTGGGCGCGGGGCCCGGCGACATCCGCAAGCAATTCCTCGCCGAGGCGATGTTGATCTCGCTGATCGGCGGTGTCATCGGCATCCTGCTGGGCGTGGTTGGTGCATTGCTGGTGGGCAGGTTTGGATCGCTCCCCGTGGCGCTCAACGGCAAGGTCGTGGGGCTGGCGGCGGGTTTTTCGATGGCCACCGGCCTGTTCTTCGGCTATTACCCGGCGCGCAAGGCATCGTTGCTGGATCCCATCGAAGCCTTGCGCCAGCAATAGCGTGGGGGCGTTATCCTGCCCCGCATGTGCATCCACCTGCCGACGCCGCAGCGCGCGCCATGAGCCTGTCGCCAGCGCAA
>JBBRHT010000134.1:0-5888 GCA_038222295.1 Lysobacterales bacterium | reverse complement strand
GGTACAGCGCGGCGATCACGGCGTAGATCGCGAGCCACGGCAGCAGCATCGCCAGCAGCCCGGACTGCACCGCGTCGCCAGCGGCGTGCACTGCGGGATCCTGCAGGAGCATCGCGTAGAGCGTGTCGGCTTGCGGGCCTTGTGCCAACGCCTGCGACAGGGCTGTTTGCAGCGCGACCGTCAGCGCGCTGGCGGCGCTTGCGCTGGCGTGCCAGCCTGCGACGAGCCATGGCCAGGCGAGCAGCGTGGCGCAGGCGCCCAATGCGGCGAAATCCAGCGTGTAGGCGGCGTACCGGCGCCAGAAACCAGCCGGCGCTGCCGGCGTCATTCCAGCGAGACGTCCGGCTTGGTGGTTGGGCGCACCGCGCGTGAGGCGATGATGCCGGCCTCGTACAGCAGCACCATCGGCAGGGCCAGCAACATCTGCGACACCACGTCGGGCGGGGTGATCACCGCGGCCAGCACGAAGATGCCGACCACCGCATAGCCGCGCGACTCACTCAGCTGCTTCGGCGTGACCCAGCCGAGCAGCACCAGGATCACCAGCGCCACCGGCAATTCGAAGCTGGCGCCGAAGGCCAGGAAGATCACCAGCACGAAGTCCAGGTATGCGCTGATGTCGGTCATCATCGTGACCCCGGTCGGCGTCACCCGGTTGAGGAATGTGAACACCGCCGGCAACACGACGAAATAGGCGAACGCGCATCCGCTGTAGAACAGCACCAGCGCCGATCCCAGCAGCGGCAGCGCGAGCCTGCGCTCACGCTTGTACAGGCCAGGCGCCACGAAGGCCCACAGCTGGTACAGCAGCCACGGCATCGCCACCACGATGCCGACGAAGAACGCCAGCTTCAGCGGCGCGAAGAACGGCGAGGCGACCTCGACGGCGATCAGCTGCCCGCCCTTGGGCAGCTTGTCCAGCAGTGGCTGCGCCAGCAGTGCGTACAGGCGATTGGCGAAGGGCAGCAGGGCAACGAACACCAGCAACAGGCCGACCACCGCACGCAGCAACCGCGAGCGCAATTCGATCAGGTGATCGAACAGCCGCGCTCCGGTGTCGTCGTCAGCGCTGGGGAACTTCATCGTGGATGTCGGCATCGTCGGGCGGAGGCGGTTCTTCCATGGGCGCGTGCATGACCTGCTCCTCGCGCTTGCGTTCGTCTTCCTCGGCAGTGGACAGCGGCTGTGCCGCCACCGCCGACCCTCCTTCCTGCGCGTGCACGGCCAGCACAGGCGATGCCGCCACGGCAGCGGCGGGCGGCTGGGGACCATGCATCAGCGACTCGCGCGCCTCCTGCATTTCCCGCTCCAGGCCGCCGCCGGCATTGCGCAGTGTGGCGTGCGCGTCGCGCAGTGCGTCCTGGGTTTCGCGCAGGCTGCGCTTGAGGTCTTCGTCGGCGAGGTCGCGTTCGAATTCGGCCTTGACCGAACTCCACTGCGCGCGTGCGCGCCGCACCCACAGCCCGGCGAACCGGGCAGCCTTGGGCAGGCGCTCCGGGCCGAGCACCAGGAGCGCGACCACCGCGATGACCAGCAGCTCGGAGAAGCCGACGTCAAACATCGCCCGGATCCTCGTGCGCTGCGATCAGTGCGTGCCGGGCGGGTTACGGTCGTCGTCGCGCTGCTTGGCGGCGATATCGTCGCGCAGTGGATCGCGCGCGGCCTGGTCGGGCAGCTGCTCGGGCGGCTTGCCCTCGTCATTCACGCCCTTCTTGAAACCCTTGACCGCCTCGCCAAGATCCTGGCCGACGTTCTTCAGGCGCTTGGTTCCGAACACCAGCACCACGATCACCAGCACGATCAACCAATGCCACAGGCTCAAACCACCCATGTGCCTTCGCCTATTCTTGGGGGAAACGACAGGATAGCGCAGCGACCCGGGATCGGTGTTCGGATTGCGTCACGGAGTCGGAGCGGGGGGCAGCGGCTGCGCGGTGGCCGGATTGTCCTGAACAGGCTCGAACGATCCCGGGACGGCCGGTGCGACCGGGGTCGCCGTCGAGCCCGTCGTTGCCGGATCCGCTGAATGCGATGTCGCTGTAATCGCCGTCGTGGCAGCGGCCGGCGTCCGCGCGGCATGCGCCGCAGCGGTGGTCTCCTCGAGCCGGTCGCGGAAAGCGACCACGGCGTCGGATGGCCGCTGCGTTGCGCGGCCCTCGAAGATCATGCGCGGCGTGGTATCCCGGCCGTAGACCGCCTCGTTGGCCGGATCGTCGATCGACAGGACCGCGCCGTCCAGCGCGACGCCGGCGAACAAGCCGCGCGCCCGCGACCAGGACCAGATTTCCGCCTTCATCTCGCCGTCGGTCTGGGCCGAGGCATTGCGTCCGACCGGACCAGCGGCGACGCCGGCATCGGCACCCAGGGTGAACTTGCCGTTGACGATCGATTCCAGGCCGCGATCGCTGCGAAAGACCAGGACGATGTCCGCCGACTGCACGCCGGCCTGCAAGCCGATGCTGCCGCCGGTGAGCCTGACGAAGCTGGGGTTGGACCAGCTGCCGTCGGGACTGCGCACCGACAGCAGTCCGTGGCCGCGACGGCCGCCGATGATGAAGCCGGCCTTGATCGTGTCGGGCACCACGACAATCGCGCGCGCCTCGTCGAACAGCTTGTCCGGTATCGCCGACTCGGGAATCGCCTGGATGTCGGTCAACACGCGCACCGCATTGCGTGCCCGCTCGTCCTCGGCGACGCCGGCGATGGCGGCTCCCGTGAACACCAGCAGGAACAGCAGGGCGCCGAGGCGCGGAAGCAGGCAATGGCACGGGGCGCGGGTCGACATGGGTGCTCCGGGGGGGAAGACAGCTGGAATTCAGGCTAGTCGTCGCTGGATGAATCGCCGGTGAGTCGCGGCGGCGCTACCATCCGATGGCGGCGGGGAGCCGCCACATCAGCCAGGGGTAACGAAATGGATTGGTACCTGAAGGTCCTGAAGAACTATTTCAATTTCGAGGGCAGGGCGCGACGCAAGGAATACTGGATGTTCGTACTGGTCAACCTGCTCGTGTCGATCGGGCTGGGCATCGTCGACGGCGTCCTCGGCCTGGAGTCGGCCAGCGGGATCGGCACGCTGGGCGCGATCTATTCGCTCGCCGTGCTGATTCCGAGCATCGCCGTCGGCGCGCGTCGCCTGCATGACCTGGACAAGAGCGGCTGGTGGCAGCTGATCGGATTGATCCCGATCATCGGCTGGATCGTGCTGATCGTGTGGGCCGCCAGCGAAGGCCAGCCTGGATCCAACCGTTTCGGTCCCGATCCGAAACTGGACGACGGCGCGCCGGCGATGGCCTGAGCCAAGCGTCTCGATCGCCAACGGCGCCTGCGGGCGCCGTTTTTCATTACGCTGCAGCGATGCGCCCCTATGCGGCCGACAGGTTGGCGTAGGCCAGCACCAGCCATTTGGACCCGGCGTCGTCGAAGTTCACCTGGACCCGCGCGTGGGCGCCGCTGCCCTCGTAGTCGGTGACGACGCCGCGGCCGAAGGTCGCATGCAGCACGTTCTGGCCGAGCTTGATCGAAGGCGTTTCCATCTCGGCATGGCCCTGCCAGGCGCGCGCGCGGGGCGGCGCCGACATCGGGCGCGACACCTGCACGCGCGGACGCACCTCGTTGATCAGGGCCGGCGGGATCTCGCGCAGGAAGCGCGAGGGCACGCCGTACATGTCCATGCCGTGGATGCGGCGCGCCTCGGCGTAGCTCAGCACCAGCTTCTGCCGGGCGCGGGTGATGCCGACATAGGCCAGCCGTCGCTCCTCCTCGAGCCTGCCGGGTTCCTCCACCGACTTTGCGTTGGGGAAGAGTCCCTCCTCCATGCCGGCGAGAAACACCAGCGGAAACTCCAGGCCCTTGGCGCTGTGCAGGGTCATCAGCTGCACGCCATCCTCGCCGGACTGGGTCTGGCCTTCGCCCGCCTCCAGCGAAGCATAGGCAAGGAAGGCCACCAGCTCGGTCAATGCAGCGGCTTCGGCATCGTCGTCGCGCTGCACGAAGCGCGAGGCCACCGACACCAGTTCGTCGAGGTTGTCGGTGCGTGAATCGAGCGAGCCCTTGGACTCGGCCGCGTAATGCGCGCGCAGGCCCGATCGGACCAGCACGTGGTCGACCTTGTCCTGCAACGACAGCTCCGCGGTTTCAACCGCCAGTGCGTCCACCAATGCGTGGAAGCCGATCAGCGCATTGCGCGCGCGCGCCGCCAGCGTCAGTTCGCGCGCGATCCGGATCGATGCCTCCCACAGTGGGATCGCGTCGGCGCGGGCGCGCTGGCGGACTTCGCCCAGGGTGCGTTCGCCGATCCCGCGCGTGGGCGTGTTGACCGCGCGTTCGAACGCGCTGTCGTCGTCGCGGTTGGCGACCAGGCGCAGGTAGGCGAGCGTGTCCTTGATTTCCGCCCGCTCGAAGAAGCGCATCCCGCCATAGACGCGATAGGGAATCTGCGCGGCGAGCAGGGCTTCCTCGAAGGCGCGCGACTGCGCGTTGCTGCGATACAGGATCGCGCAGTCGCGGTGGCTGCCGCCGTCGCCGACCCAGTGCGCGATGCGCTCGACGACGAACCGCGCCTCGTCGATCTCGTTGTAGGCCGTGTACAGGTCGATCGGCTCGCCTTCTCCGGCCTGCGTCCACAGCTGCTTGCCCAGGCGGTCCGGGTTGTGGGTGATCACCGCATTGGCGGCGTCGAGGATGTTGGCGGTCGAGCGATAGTTCTGTTCCAGCCGCAGCGTCTGCGCACCTGCGTAGTCGTTGAGGAAGCGCTGCACGTTCTCGACCTTCGCCCCACGCCAGCCGTAGATCGCCTGGTCGTCGTCGCCGACCACGAACACGCGGCCGCTGTCGCCGGCCAGCAGGCGCACGAAGCCGTACTGGATCGCGTTGGTGTCCTGGAACTCGTCGATCAGCAGGTGGCCGAAGCGGTGCCGGTAATGCGCCAGCAGCGCCGCGTTGTCGCGCAACAGCTCATGCGAGCGCAGCAGCAGCTCGGCGAAATCGACCAGGCCGGCGCGGTCGCAGCGCTCCTGGTAGAGCGCATAGGCGCTGCGCATGACGTCGGCCCAGGGATCGGTGCCGGGCTGCAGGTGTTGCGGCCGCCGGCCTTCATCCTTCTGCGCGTTGATCCACCAGGCGATCTGTCGCGGCGGGAAGCGCGCCTCGTCGATTTCCAGCTGCTGCACGACGCGCTTGACCAGTCGCAGCTGGTCGTCGCTGTCCAGCACCTGGAATCCCTCGGGCAAGCCCGCGTCCTGCCAGTGCAGCCGCAGCAGGCGATGCGCCAAGCCGTGGAAGGTGCCGATCCACGATCCGCGGCTACCCGGCTGCGAGCCTCCGCGCTGCAGCAGCGCCTCGGCGCGCGCGCGCATCTCGCCCGCGGCCTTGTTGGTGAAGGTCACGGCGAAGATGCCGTGCGCCGGCACCCCGAACACCTCGTTGAGCCAGGCGATGCGGTGGGTGAGCACGCGCGTCTTGCCAGACCCGGCCCCGGCCAGCACCAGGTGGTGGCCGGGCGGGGCGGTGACGGCATCGCGTTGCGCGGGATTCAGGGCATCGAGCAGGTACGAAACATCCATCGCCCCATTCTACGTGGCCGATCTACACCATCGACGCGATGAAGCCCGGCGCCAGCAGCTGTGGCAGCAACGCCTCGAACGGTTGTGGCCGGCCCAGCAGGAAGCCCTGCAGCTCGTCGCAGCCACGCTCGCGCAACCATGCCAGCTGCTGCTCGGTCTCCACGCCCTCGGCCACCACCTGCAGCTCCATGAGATGGCCAAGGCCGATGATCGACGCGCAGATCGCGGCGTCGTCGGCATCGTGGCCGAGGTCCTGGACGAAGGAGCGATCGATCTTCAGCCGGTCGATCGGCAGCCGCTTGAGATAGGCCAGGCTCGAATAACCGG
>JBBRHT010000133.1:0-5900 GCA_038222295.1 Lysobacterales bacterium | reverse complement strand
GGTTTCGTTGCCATCCCAGATCGGCGCGGCGGTATTCATCATGTGGTCGAGCTGGTGCTCGTCCTCGGCGAACGGCGCGAGGATGCCCAGGCCCAGCACGAAGCCGTCGAGCAGCACGTACATCAGCACGCCGAAACCGATCACCCCGAACCAGAGCACCGGCAGCACCATTGTCCAGTTCATGCGCGTGTTCCTGTCGTATCGCCGGGTTCATCGGCCAGCGACAACGGCCGCGCCGGAGTTTTCTCGCCGCCCTGGGTGTCCTTCGGCGGTTGCGGTACCGGGCCGACGCGGAACATCTTCAGCAGATACCAGAGGCCGGCGCCGAAGATGATCGCGTAGGCACAGGCATAGACGATCAGCGACGACCACACCGCGGCGGCGGTGATGTTGGGACTGATCGCATCCGACGTACGCAGCAGCCCATAGACGACGTAAGGCTGGCGGCCGATCTCGTTGACATACCAGCCCGCCACCAACGCAATGAACCCGGCGGGCAGCATCGCGTTCCAGCCTCCAAGCAACCAGCGCGAGGCGGACAGCGTGTCGCGCCGCCATGCCCACAGCGACGCGAACGCCAGCAACAACATCAGCACCCCGAGCCCGACCATCACCCGGAAGGCAAAGAATACCGGCGCAACCGGCGGACGTTCGCTGGCCGCGACCGCGGTCAGCGGCTGGATCTCGCCGCTCCACGAGTGCGTCAGGATCAGGCTGCCCAGGCGCGGCACCGCGACCTCATAGTCGTTGCGTTCCATCGCCGCGTTCGGCACCGCGAACACCACCAGCGGCATGCCCTCTCCCGTGGCGCCACCATGCCAGTGCGCTTCCATCGCCGCCACCTTCACCGGCTGGTGCTTGCCGTCATTGAGGCCGTGCAGGTCGCCGACGAGAATCTGCAGAGGGACCGCGATCGCGGCGAAGGCGACCGCCAGCTTCAACATGCGTTTGCCAGCTTCGGCATGCACGTTGCGGCGCAGATACCACGCGCTGACGCCGCCGATCACGAAGCACGTCGTGATGAACGCCGCCAGCACCATGTGCGCCAGGCGGTACGGGAATGACGGATTGAAGATGATCGCCCACCAGCTGGCGGGCTCGAACACACCGTTGACGATGTTGTAACCCTGCGGCGTCTGCATCCAGCTGTTGGCAGAAATGATCCAGAACGTCGAGATCAGCGAGCCCAGCGCGACCATGAAGGTGGCGAAGAAATGCAGCTTGTCCGACACCCGCTTCCAGCCGAACAGCATCACGCCCAGGAACGTCGCTTCGAGGAAGAACGCCGTCAGCACCTCGTACGACAGAAGCGGCCCGATGATGTTGCCGGCGCGCGTGCTCAACACCGCCCAGTTGGTGCCGAACTGGAAGCTCATGACGATCCCCGACACCACGCCCATGCCGAACGAGACCGCAAAGATCTTCAGCCAGAAGAAATAGATGTCGCGCCACAGGTCGTCGCGGGTGCGCAGCCAGCGCCATTCGACGAAGGCCAGCCAGTTGGCCAGGCCGATGGTGAAGGCCGGGAACAGGATGTGGAACGAGATCACGAACCCGAACTGGATACGCGAGAGCAGCAAGGCATCCACGCGAACTTCCTCCGTCATTGGCGCGGCCAGTGTGGACCGCGTGGCGGCGACAGGCAAAACCGGCGAGGTCGCGACATATCGCGCCGTCGCGGTGCCGCTCCGGACTGCCTGCATATACGGCTGCGGGATGCGGGACGGATGCAGAATTTCGGGTGTTTTACCTTGGGCCCGATCGGAAGCGGCTGCTACGCTGGGCGGACTCCCCGCCAAGCCGAACGCATGCGCCCCATCGCCCTGACCCTCCTCCTCTACCTGGCCGTCGCGGACGGTGCCCATGCGCAGGCGCCACTGACCCTCGAGCAGACGATGGCCGATCCGGACTGGATCGGGCCGCCGGTCCAGGACGCGTGGTGGGCCTGGGATGGCAGGCAGGTGCAATACCAGCTCAAGCGCGATGGCGGGACGATCCGCGACACCTGGCAGCAGCCGGTCGAGGGTGGCAGCGCCATCCGCGTGGACGCTGCGGCGCGCGCCCAGCTCGATGCCAGCCGCCCGGCCTATGACGCCACGCATGCGCGGATGGCCTTCATCCGCAATGGCGATGTCTTCGTCCGCGACCTGCGCAGTGGCGTCTTGTCGCAACTCACCCGCAGCAACGACGAGGAAGCCCTGCCGCAGTGGTCCAGCGACGGCGGCCTGGTGTGGCGCGTCGCCAACACCTGGTACCGATGGACCGCGGGCGATGGCGTGCGCCAGGCCGCCGACGTCAAGGCCGAAAAGGATCCCGATGCGGCGCCCAAGCCCGATGCCTTGCGCGACCACCAGCTGCAACTGATGCAGACGCTGGCCCGCGACAAGGCGCAAGGCGAGGCCACTCGCGCGCAGCAACAACGCTGGCGCGCCGACGACCCCACCCGGGCGCCGCCACCGGTGTACCTGGGCGAGGACGTGCAGATCGCGGACAGCGCACTGTCGCCCGACGGCCGCTGGCTGCTGGTGGTGACCAGCGCCAAGGCTGACGATGCCGGACACGTCGGGAAACTGCCCCGCTATGTCACCGAGTCCGGATACGTCGAGACCGAGGACGCGCGCACGGTGGTCGGCCACAACGCGCCGGTGCCGCACACGCTGTGGCTGGTCGACACCGCGGCCGGGAAGGCAAGCAAGCTCTCCTTCGACGCGCTGCCCGGCATCGGCACCGATCCGCTGGCGGCATTGCGCAAGGCAGCCGGCAAGGAGCCGCTCAAGGGCAACCGCAGCGTGCGCATCGAAACCGATGGCGACGGCAGCGGCCCGGCCATCCACTGGAGCGCGGACAGCCGCAATGTCGCCGTGCTGGTCCGCGCGGTGGACAACAAGGATCGCTGGCTGGCCACCGTCGACACGACGCACGCGACGCTGCAGTCGCGGCATCGCCTGCACGACGACGCCTGGATCAACTGGAACTTCAACGACTTCGGCTGGATGCCGGACGGCAGCCTGTGGTTCGCGTCCGAGCAATCGGGCTGGTCGCACCTGTACGTGGCCACGGCGGACAGGACGCGACAGCTGACGAGCGGGCACTGGGAAGCCTCCCAGCCGCACGTGTCGGCCGACGGACGCCACTTCCATTTCCTGTGCAACCGCGCACGACCGGGCGACTACGAAGTCTGCGCGGTCGATGCCGCCGGTGGCGCAGTGCGTGAGCTCACCGCGCTGGATGGCGTCGAGGGCTTCGTCGAGTCGCCCGATGGTGCGCAGCTGCTGGTGGCGTATTCGGGCAGCTACCTGCCCACGCAGCTGGCGGTCGTGGGCAGCAACGGTGGCGACGCACGCAAGCTGACCGACACCCGCAAGCCGGCGTTCAAGGCGATGCAATGGATCCAGCCGCGCGATGTGCAGGTGCCCAGCCGCCACGGCGCCGGCACGGTGTGGGGCAAGTTCTACGGTCCGGCGACGATGGAGCCCGGCAAGCGCTACCCGATCGTGATGTTCGTGCATGGCGCCGGCTACACGCAGAACGTCGATGCGCGCTATCCCTACTACTTCCGCGAACAGATGTTCCACAACCTGCTGGTGCAGCAGGGCTACATCGTGCTCGACCTGGATTACCGCGGCTCGGAAGGCTACGGGCGCGACTGGCGCACGTCGATCTACCGCAACATGGGTCATCCGGAACTCGAGGATTACCTGGACGGCATCGACTGGCTGGTGGCCAACGAGCAGGGCGACCGCGCGCACGCCGGCATCTACGGTGGCAGCTATGGCGGATTCATGACGCTGATGGCGCTGTTCCGCGCCCCAGGCGTGTTCAAGGCCGGCGCCGCCATGCGCCCGGTGTCGGACTGGACGCTGTACAACCACGAGTACACGTCGAACATCCTCAACACGCCCGACATCGACCCCGCCGCGTACGCGGCGTCGTCACCGATCGAATATGCCGCCGGCTTGCAGGATCCACTGCTGATCGCGCACGGGATGATCGACGACAACGTGTTCTTCAAGGACTCCGTCGACATGGCGCAGCGGCTGATCGAGCTGCACAAGCAGAACTGGAGCCTGGCGCCATATCCGATGGAACGGCATGCGTTCGAGCATCCCGATGCCTGGCTCGACGAATTCCGCAGGATCCATGCACTGTTCGAGGCGAACCTGAAGTGACTCCCGACTTCGATTCCGTCCGCGACTACCTCGCCGCGTTGCAGGAGCGCATCTGCGACGCCATCGAGGGCGCCGACGGCGTCGCGCGATTCGCCAGCGACCGCTGGACCCGCGACGAAGGGGGCGGTGGCTGCACGCGCGTCCTGCGCGAGGGCGGCGTCTTCGAGCAGGCGGGCGTGGGATTGTCTGACGTGTCCGGAACGACACTGCCGCCGTCGGCCAGCGCAGCGCGCCCCGAACTCGCCGGTGCGTCGTGGCGCGCGGTCGGCGTATCGCTGGTGCTGCACCCGCGCAATCCCTACGTGCCTACCACGCATGCGAACGTGCGCCACTTCCGCGCGATGCGCGATGGCGAGACGGTCGCCTGGTGGTTCGGCGGTGGCTTCGACCTGACGCCGTTCTATCCCTTCGACGAGGACGTGCTGCACTGGCACCGCACGGCACGGGCCCTGTGCCAGCCGTTCGGCGCGGAGCGACATGCCGCGCACAAACGCTGGTGCGACGACTATTTCTTCCTGCGCCACCGCAACGAGACGCGCGGCATCGGCGGCCTGTTCTTCGACGACCTGCATACCGGTTTCGACGACGACTTCGCCTACCTGCGCGCGGTCGGCGACGGCTTCCTCGATGCCTACCTGCCGATCGTCGCGCGGCGCAAGGACATCGCGTACGGTGATCGCGAACGCCAGTTCCAGCTGTACAGGCGCGGGCGCTACGTCGAGTTCAACCTGGTCTACGACCGTGGCACGCTGTTCGGACTGCAGTCGGGCGGACGCACGGAATCCATCCTCATGAGCCTGCCGCCACGGGTGCGCTGGGAGTATGGCTACCAGCCCGACGCCGACAGCGCGGAAGCGCGCCTTGCGGACTACCTGCGGCCGCGCGACTGGCTGGCAGGGCCGGCGGACGCCTAGTCCGCCTCAGGGCTGCCGGGGCGGCGGCGGCGATGGTGCAGCGACTTGCGCGGAAGCCGCTGCAGGTACTTTTCCGCGCGCTCGATCCCGCCGGATTCCTTCGGCACGACGCTGATGCTGCCATTGGTCTCCAGCAGCGCCAGCGCCACGTCGTCCGGGTCTGCGAGGTTGTTCATGCGCAACGCTTCGTGGAAGTCGTCGAGGCTGACCAGTTCGCGGCGCAACACGTCGTGGTAGATGGTGCCGTCGCGCGCAAGCACCTTCGGGACACCTTCGACAACACGCTCCACCCGCTCGTAACGCGAGGTCAGGAACGCGACCAGGAAGTTGAGCGCGATCAGGCAGGCAGCCAGCACCAGGGCGCCGGTGACCGAATTGTCGCCACCATTCAACCCGTTCTGCACCGCATTGCCGATCAGGATGAGCAGCACCAGGTCAAAGGGCGTGAACTGTCCGACCGCGCGCTTGCCCGAGAGCCGGATCATCACCATCACCATCGCGTAGATCAGGACGGCGCGCAACACGAAGTGCCACCAAGGCGCCGACAACACGAACAGGTCCGTCATGACGATCCCCTCAAGGCTGCCCGGATTGTCATGCGAAAGCTCCCTGGAAAGCGAACGGCGACCCACCCCATGGCGCAAAGCCCCCTTCCAAGGGGGCGCGGCGACAGCCGCGGGGATGTCGGCGCATGGCGGGGCCAAAGTCTGCGCAGCCAACTTTGGGTTTTTATGCGCGAAGCACATAAAAAAGCCCCGCGAGCCAGGGGGGGCTAGCGGGGCCGGGGAACGGACCCTGGGGAGGGGTATCCGTTCCG
>JBBRHT010000132.1:0-5928 GCA_038222295.1 Lysobacterales bacterium | reverse complement strand
GCAGCCGGATGCCACGCGCCTGGCCCGGCAGCAGCGTCAGGGAGCCCTTGGCTTCCAGCGCCTTCAGGTGTTTCTGCGCTGCCCGCGTCTGGCGAAAGCCAAAGGCCCGCGCGATTTCCGCCCAGGTCGGCGGCATGCCGTCCGCGGCGATGCGCTCGCGGACGAAGTCGAGGATGGCCTGCTGGCGGTCGGTGAGGTCGGGCATGGTGCCTATTTTAGTACCTTGCCAGTCGCAAGGATTCAGACGCAGTCAATTCAATGAGTTGCAGCAAGTATTAAAGGTGGGGGACGAAGCTGGCTTTTGTGGGAGCGACGTCAGTCGCGATCGCGGCTGGACATCGCGACTGACGTCGCTCCCACAAGAACACTGCGAGCGCAGCTACTTCTCGACGAACGCGCGCTCGTAGACGTAATGCCCCGGCACGCCGATCCGCGGCGCGGCGCTGAAACCCCGCGAGTCGAGCAGCGCGCGGAAGTCGGCGAGCATCTGCGGGCCGCCGCAGATCATCGCGCGGTCGTGTTCCGGATCGAGCGGCGGCAGCCCGAGGTCCGCAGTGATGCGCCCGCTGGCGAGCAGGTCCGTCAGCCGTCCGCGCTGGCTGCGCCCGTCGAACACGAACTCCTCGCGCGTCACCGCCGGGTAGTACTTCAGCTTGGCCGCGATCTGTTCGCCGAGGAACGCATGCCGCGGCAATTCGTTGACGATGTAGTCCCGATACGCGAGGTCGCGCGCATTGCGCACGCCGTGGGTCAGCACCACGGTGTCGAAGCGCTCGTAGGTGTCGGGATCCTTGATCACCGCCAGCCACGGAGCGAATCCGGTGCCGGTGCCCAGCAGGTATAGCGTGCGGCCCGGATGCAGGTCGTGGATCAGCAGCGTCCCGGTCGGCTTGCGGCCGACCAGCAGCGTGTCGCCGGGCTGGATGTGCTGCAGCCGCGACGTCAGCGGCCCGTTCGGCACCTTGATGCTGAAGAACTCCAGCTGCTCTTCCCAGTTGGCGCTGGCGATCGAATACGCGCGCAGCAGCGGTTTGCCGTCGACCTGCAAACCGATCATGACGAACTGCCCGTTGTCGAAACGGAAGCCGTCGTCGCGCGTGGTGGTGAAGCTGAAGTAGTCGTCCGTCCAGTGACGGACGTCCAGCACGGATTCGGTGCCGAAAGCGGAGGACATGCGGAGGGATTGCAGCGTCAGGAAGCGCGCATTTTAGCGCGCCGGACGCGGATCACCGCTGGGTCTTGGCCGGCAGGCATGCGCGGCCAGTGAATCGCCAGGGTTCGCTTCTCCGCCCGCCGGAAGGCGTGCCTGCCGGAATGATCGCGCCGGGGCGGGATGCCGGTGCCCAGACCCCTTGCCGGTCAGCGCGGTCCGCGTTCTTCATGTGGCTTGGCCTTGTGGTCGCCGAACAGTGCACTGAGCACGATGGTGATGCCGAGCGCCGCGCCGATGACGAACAGCACCATGGCGATGGCCGGATAACCGAACAGCCGGGTTGGCGTGTCGATGCGCATCATCATCGCCGAAGCCACGATCAGGGCCGCGGTCACAAGGCCGGCGGAAATCCGGTTGGCGATCTTGTGCAGGCTCTCCATGAGGTGCGATTCCTCCAGGCCAGCCATGCGGATCTGCAGCTTGTTCTCGGCCAGCAGCGAGAGGATGTCGGAGACCTTGCGCGGGGACTCGCGCAGCAGCGCCTGCACCTCGATCAGTTCGCTGGCGATGTTGGATGGCGACAACGATTTCTTCAGCCGTTCGCGCATCACGTGCTCAAGATGACGCTCGACGATGCCCTTGACGTCCATGTCCGGGTCCAACGCATGCGCGACCTGCTCCAGGTTGAGCAGTGTCTTGCCCAGCAGGCTCAGCTCGGGTGGCGTGCGCAGGCCGCAGGCCGTCGCCACACGCACCAGTTCCAGCATCAGGCGGCCTTCGGACAGGGATTGCGAACCATGCGCGGCATAGCGCGCCACCATCTGGCCGATTTCGCGCAGGAAGCGCTCCTCATCGAAATCCTCCAGTCGCGTCCCCATCGCGATCGCTTCGTTGGCGACTTCCTCGCCACGGCCGTCGACGGCGGCGAACAGCAGCTTCAGCAGGCGCTCGCGCTGCTTGGGCGGGACGTGCGCGACCATCCCCAGGTCGAACAAGGCCAGCCGTCCGTCATCGGTGACCAGCAGGTTGCCTGGATGCGGGTCGGCATGGATCTCGCCATGCACGAACATCTGGTCCAGGTAGCCGCGCATCAGTGCCGAGGCCAGGTGGTCAAGCTGTTGCTCGGTGCGACGCACCCCTGACAGCGCCGTCACCTTGGTGCCGGTGACCAGCTCCATGGTCAGCACTCGCGTCGCGGTGAAATCCCACACGGGCTTCGGGACGAACAGCTCCGGATATCCCTGGAAGTGGTCGCCGAAACGCTCGAGGTTTTCGCCTTCGGCCTTGTAGTCCAGCTCTGCAACGAGTGCCTTGCCGAATTCGTGCACCCAGTCCGAGAAGCGGATGCGCCTGCCAAGGTCGGTCATGCGGTCCGCGTGGCCAGCAAGGCGGGTGAGCGCATCGAGGTCCAGCCGGATCGCTTCGGCCACGCCTGGCCGTTGCACCTTGACCGCCACCGCGCGGCCGTCGCGCAATGTCGCGCGATGCACCTGCGCGAGCGATGCGACGCCGATCGGCACTTCGTCGAAGGTCGCGAACGCCCGGTTGAGCCGCACCCCGAGGGCCTCCTCGATCACCGGGCGGATGTTCTCGAACGGTTCGGGTTCCACGTCATCCTGCATTCGTTCGAGCGCGGCCATGTATGGAGGCGGGACCATGTCCGGCCGTGTCGACAGGGCCTGGCCGATCTTGATGAAGGCAGGGCCGAGCGCTTCGAGGTCGCTGACGAATTGCTCCGGCTTGCCTTCTTCGCCCACCGCGCTGTCGGCGGGGAGGGTGGCGGCATCCAGGTCGAGTCCGGTGAAGACGCCGGCGCTGCGATATTTGAGCAGGAACTGGAGGATCTGCGAGGTGCGCGCGAGGCTGCTGGAATCGTTCATGGTCGCCTGTGGCCGGATGGCGGCGGGAAGGTCTGCAGCCTAGGCGTCCGTCCGTCAAGGCCGCTTCATGCACGTGGCCGCAGGATGAAGGGATGATTCAGCCAGCGTCCGCCCATGCAGCCGCCACCGAGTCCGACGGCGTGCTATGGACCATCGGTCATTCGACGCGCGAATGGGAGGTCTTCGTCGCCATGCTGCGCGAGGCGTCGATCGCCAGCGTGGTGGATGTGCGCCGATTCGCGGGCTCCCGCCGCAATCCGCAGTTTTCCCCTATCGCGATGGCACCTGCGTTGCAGGAAGCGGGCATCGCCTACCTGCCGATGCCCGACCTAGGCGGACGCCGCGCGACGCGAGCCGATTCACCGAACGATGCGTGGCGCGTCGCCGCGTTCCGTGGTTATGCCGATTACATGGCCACCGAAGAATTCCAGTTGGCGCGCGAGCGGCTGATGCGTGAAGCATCGGTCGCGCGATGCGCGGTGATGTGCGCCGAGGCGCTCTGGTGGCGTTGCCACCGGCGGCTCATCGCCGATGACTTCGTCTCGCGCGGATGGCAGGTCGTGCACCTGATGGCGCTGGGCAAACAGCAATCGCACCCGCTCAATCCTGCAGCCCGGATGTACGACGGCATGCTGCGTTATCCCGCGGCGGGCGACGCGCAGCCGGAGCTGTTCTGAACTGCGTCTACGCCGGGTCGGGTTCGTTCTTGCGTGCGCCACGCAGGTTGAGGATGAACAAGCCCACCTGGAGCGCGATCAACGCGAAGGCGCGGTCGTGCCAGCCCCAGGTGACCCACAGGATGTTGCTGGCGATGAAGCACCAGAATCCCCAGCTGCGCTTGCGCTTGTGCAGCGATGCCACCAGCCACGCGGCGACAAGGGTGATGGCCATGGCCGGCCACTGCAGCAGGTTGATGTAATCGCTCATGACAGCCGGCTCCCCCTTGTGCCGCGCACAGGCTCAGCCCCCGATCATCGGCGGCTGCAGCTTGATCAGGCGACCGTCGTCCTCGTCCGTCAGCACATAGACGCTGCCGTCCGCACCGACCCGCACATCGCGGATGCGTGCACCCAGGTCATCGAGCAATCGTTCCTCGGCGACGATGCGGTCTCCATCGAGCGTGAGCCGGATGAGGTTGCGATCGGCGAGCGCCCCCAGGAACAGGCTGTTGTTCCAGCGTGAGCCGGGATGCCCGGTGTAGAACGCCATTCCGCTCAATCCCGGGGATTTCTTCCACGCGTGATAGGGGGATTCCATCCCGGGCGCCTGCGTACCGATGGTTTCGGGGTAGGGCCGGTTGGTGGAATAGTCCATGCCGTTGCTGATGATCGGCCAGCCATAGTTCCTGCCCGGCTGCGGCAGGTTGATTTCATCGCCCCCGCGCGGCCCGTGCTCGCTTTCCCACAAGTGGCCGCTGCGCGGGTCGAGCGCCAGACCCTGCATGTTGCGGTGGCCGTAGCTCCAGATTTCAGGTCGCGCGTCGGCGTGGCCGACGAAGGGATTGTCGGACGGGATGCTGCCATCCAGGTTCAGCCGCACCAGCTTCCCCTGCAGCATGTCCAGTTGCTGCGCACGCATCCGGTCGAAACGCTCGCCTTGGCTGATGAAGACATGGCCCTTGCCGTCGAATGCAATGCGCGAGCCGAAATGACTGGGCCCGACCAGCTTGGGCTCCTGGCGATAGATGACACGCACGTCGCCCAATGCCTTGTCATCCAGTGTCGCCGTCGCCACGGCCGTACCGGCACTGTTGTCCGGCCCCGGTTCGGCAAAGCTCAGGTAGATGCGATGGCTGCCCGCGAAGTCCGGTGCCAATGCCACGTCCAGCAGGCCGCCCTGGCCCTGCGCCCAGACCACGGGCACGCCCGCGATGGGGGACGACACCGTTCCGTCCGCGGCGATGCGCCGTAGCCGACCGACGCGCTCGGTGACGAGGAATCCCCCTTGCGGCAGCAGTGCCACCGACCAGGGATGATCCAGGCCGCGAGCGATCACGGTGTATTGAATCGACCCTGGCGTGGCGGTTTGTTTGCCGCCAGCCGCGGCAGGCGCATCCACCTGGGTCGCATTGCAGGCGCCCATCACCAGCGGCAGGATCCCCGCAAGCATGCTGGCAGCCAGTCGCATCGTCGTCAGCACCTCAGGTCGCTGGCCAGTTCGAATCCCTGCTCGGGTTGTCGTACAGCTGGTCCGGGCGCGCCGAGCTGGAGAAGCCGCTCCCCTGTTGATCGTGCCCGCTGCGGATGGCCTGTCCCGGAGGGCCAGCGGATGCCGAGCCATCGTCGACACGGATGTGGTTGTGCACGTCGCGCACGCCGAGGGCGTCGGCGACGAGATCCTCCGCACGATGCTTCATCGCGCGCGTCGGCGCGTTGCCGGTCAGCGTGACCAGTCCATCCTCCACCATCACCAGGATCTCCCGCGCGTCGACATGGTCGTCGTGGGTGAGTCGGCTGATGACATCGTCGACGATGCGATCGTCCGGGCGCACGTACCCGCTGGGACCGCGTCCGCGATGGCCGCCGATTCCCAGCGACGGCCTGCTTTCGCGCGTGTGTCCTGGGAACTCCGCGCCGCCGCGGGCCTGCCCGCTCTGCGCATGCCGCCCTTGGCTTTCGCCGTAACGGCCCTGATGGGTGGTGCTGAAGTCGCCGTAACCACCCTGGCCGGGATAGCCGGAGGTGTGGGCTTCGTCGGACCGGTCGCGGCCCCATCCGCGATTGGTGAGCGACGGCAGGCCGTCGTAGAGCGATTCGTCCTCGCGCTCGCCAGCGTAGTGCGGCGGCTTGATCGAATGCTGGCCTGGATGCGGTTGTCGCCCGGCTTCCGGGCCTTGGTTGCGGTGTCGCATCGCGATCTCCTGGGCGTCGGCGCATGCCGGCAGTCCAAGGCTAG
>JBBRHT010000131.1:0-5953 GCA_038222295.1 Lysobacterales bacterium | reverse complement strand
AAATCGTTCAACTGCAGGCTGTCGCCGAAGTGCATCGCCAGCCTCTGCTGGCGCCACCCGTGGCCCATGTCGAGATCGGCGATCACGGTCGCGCCACTGCCGCGTGTCGCCTGCCCGTGCTCCACGATGTCGCTGCCGACCAGGCGCGTCTGCACGTTGATGCGCGCGGTGGGCCGCCAGCTGTGGTCGATTCCGAACACGGTCGCCGCGCGGTCCAGGTACGGACGATCGACATGCGTGACCATCAGGCCGACATTCTGCTCATCGAAATCACGCACGAGCCGCATCGCGCTGAACGAGCGGCCGATGTCGTCGGCTTCCTGCGCCACGAACACACCGTACTTGTAAGCGCCCAGGCTGCCATTGAGCTTGACGGCGGCGGTGATGTCGCCAGGGCCGCTGCCGTCATCGGCCGGGCCTCCGACGCGGCGCGTGTACAGCAACTGGCTGAAGTCGGACGGCGTGGTGAACGCGAACAGCCCCTGGTTCTCGGTGAAGAACGGGCGCTTGTCGCTGTAGAAGGTCTCGTTGGCGCCGAAATTCACGACCAGGTCGTCGCTTTCGACCTGGCCGAAATCCGGGTTGATGGTCGCGGTCAGTTGCGTCTGTCCGTTGGGCTTCCAGACGATGTCCGCGCCGGCATCCGTGTGGTCGGTACCGGCGACGTTGTCGAAGGACACGACTGCAAACGGGGTGATCGCCAGCAGCGACTGGCTGTATTGCGGCACGGTCACCTTGCTGAAATCGGACAGGAAGCGGGGCCGCGTGTAGCTCGCGGCGGGCCAGGCCAGGCGCTCCCCGGTCGAACCGACCACGCGATCCAGGTAGATCCCTATCGTGCGCTTGCCGTCGGCTCCCTTGCGCATTGGCGCGATGTACCAGGGGATCAGCATTTCGGCCGACCACGTGTCGCCGTCCTCGCTGACGGCGTGCTTCCAGTTACCGTCCCAGTCCTTGCTGAAATTATGTTCGTTGGTGATCGTGGAGTCGGTGATGCCGTCAGTGAGGCTCAGCGTGAAGTCGTAACCGGTACGGCCGTCGCCATCGAAATCCACCATCAGGTTGACCGCGTCAACCTGCGCATCTTCGTCACGCTGGGTGCGGCGGTAGGTTCGCGGCACCGAAGCGGGTTGCGTGTTGCGGAACCCGATCGCAAGGCCTTCGGGCGTCGCCAGGATCCACGCCTGGGTGGGATACGGCGACGGCGCGCCCGTCAGCGGGTCGACCACGCGAAAATCAGTGACATGCTCGGCGCCCGCCCATTCGTCGGGCTGGATATGGCCATCGACATCGATCGCCCACGCGGGCATGGCCAGCGCGCAGAGGAATACAAGGCAAAACAGCGTCCGCATCGATTCGTCCCGGTGAAAAGCACGCGTACGGTACGCATGTCGACGCCAGCAACCGACTGGCGAAAGTCATGGCAACCAGAAGGCCCGCGGTTGCATCACGCGGGCCGGTTGCCTCAGCGCTTGGGCTTGAGCATCGTCCCGGTGCAGTTCTTCGCACCACAACGGCATGCCCAGATCTTCTTCAAGCGAGCGGTGTGCGGCTCGTCCAGGGTGATGCCGTAATCGTAGGTCAGCTCTTCACCGGGCTTGATTGCGCGCGTCGCCTCGATGAAGACGCGTGATTTCCGCGGATCGCGCTCGTTTTCGTCCAGGACCGCTTCGCAGTTGGGCTTGCAGCTGTGGTTGATCCAGCGGGCGCTGTTGCCGGAAAAATTCGCGTCGATGACGTATTCGTCGTTGAGCGTGAACAGGAACGTATGTCCGCTGTCGGCGTCGCCACTGTCGCCGGCATCGACATCGGCGTGGGTGCGACGCTTGCCCTTGTATTCGATGATGCGCTCGCCCTTGGCGATCGGCGCCAGCGCAAACACGCCATTGCCATGGATTTGGGATTTGCGGGCGGCGATCTTGCGGGGCATGCGTGGATTCCTGTTGTGCGAGGCCTATTGTCGCCCGTCGTCGCGCTCGCGGCCATGCCTTGACCGGTTTGCCGCCGACATTGCGTAAAAAAGCACGTCCTCCAATTGAGATTCGTGAACACCATGCGCCCGAATTCCGCGACCACCCTGCTCGCTGCCTCAATCCTGCTTGCCATGTCCGGCCGCATGGATGCCGTCGACAGACCCGGCACCGCCCAGGCAGCGCAATCGATCGGCGCAGCGGTGCCCATGACCGACGCCGCGCTGCTCGCGCGCGGCGAATACATGGTGCGCATGGGCGGGTGCAACGACTGCCATACGCCTGGCTGGAACGACAGCGCCGGGCAGCTGCCGACGCAACACTGGCTCACCGGATCGCCGCTCGGCAACAAGGGCCGTGGGGCACGACGTATCCGGCAAACCTGCGCCTCAAGGTAGCGGACATGGATGAGGCCACCTGGATGACCTACACCGCGAACCTGCACACCAGGCCCCTGATGCCGGACTTCACCGTCCGCGCCATGCACGGGGAGGATCGTCGCGCCATCTTCCGGTTCATCCACTCGCTCGGGCCTGCCGGGCAGCCCGCGCCAGCCTACCTGCCGCCTGGACAGAACCCGTCGCCGCCGTACCTGGAGTTGGTGCTTTCGCCAGCGCCGCCCGCGCCGCAATGATCCGGCCTGCCTGATCCGCTTGGCCTGGAGGCCTGGAAACCGTACAATTTCGGTACGCTTTCCGGGCCTGCCCCATGTTGCGCGTCACCAAGCTCACCGATTACGCCACTGTCGTGCTGACCGTCCTGGCCGCCCAGCCAGGGCGTGTACTGAGTGCGTCCGACCTGGCCGAACAGGCGGGGCTGGAAGCGCCGACGGTCGCCAAGCTGCTCAAACCCCTGGCGCAAGCGGGACTCGTCGCCGCGTTCAGGGGCACCCACGGCGGTTATCGCCTGGCCCGTCCCGCCGAGGACATCTCGCTGATCGCCGTGGTCGAAGCCATGGAAGGTCCGCTTGGCATGACCGAATGCAGCCTGCATGGCGGCTCCTGCGGCATCGAGGAGTCCTGTGGCGTGCGCGCCAACTGGCGGCGCATCAATGACGTCGTCGCCGATGCCCTGCGCGGCGTCTCCCTTGCCCAGATGCTCGCCCCACCGCCTGGCAAGCCACGCAAGAGCATCCCGGCAATGCTCACGATGGCCTGAGGACAGACATGACTTCCGAAACATCCATCGAGAACGCCGGCATCATCGAGCAGTTGGGGCGTCGCTATGACGCCGGCTTCGTCACCCAGATCGAGTCCGACTCCCTGCCCCCCGGCTTGAGCGAAGACATCATCCGCGCGCTGTCGGCCAAGAAGGACGAGCCCGAATGGATGACCGACTGGCGCCTGGCCGCCTATCGGCACTGGCTGACGATGCCGGTTCCGCACTGGGCCAAGCTGCGGATCGGCCCCATCGATTTCCAGGCGCTGAGCTATTACAGCGCGCCCAAGGCGAAGTACGCGACGCTGGCGGATGTTCCGCAGGAGCTGCTGGATACCTACGAAAAGCTGGGCGTGCCGCTGCATGAGCGCGCCAAGCTGGCCGGTGTCGCCGTCGACGCGGTGTTCGATTCGGTTTCGGTCGGCACGACGTTCCGCAAGGAGCTTGCGGAAAAGGGCGTCATCTTCTGCTCGATGTCCGAAGCGGTCCGCGAACATCCCGACCTGGTCCGGCGATACCTGGGCACCGTCGTGCCCACGGGTGACAACTATTTCGCCGCGCTCAATTCCGCGGTGTTCTCGGACGGCAGCTTCGTCTTCATCCCGCGCGGCGTGCGTTGCCCGATGGAACTGTCGACCTACTTCCGCATCAACGCCGGACACACCGGACAGTTCGAACGCACGCTCATCATCTGCGAGGAGAAGGCGTACGTGTCCTACCTCGAGGGCTGCACGGCGCCCATGCGCGACGAGAACCAGCTGCACGCCGCCGTGGTCGAGCTGGTCGCGCTGGACGACGCCGAGATCAAGTATTCGACGGTGCAGAACTGGTATCCGGGCGACGAGGAAGGCCGCGGCGGCATCTACAACTTCGTCACCAAGCGCGCCGAGTGCCGCGGTGCGCGCAGCAAGGTGACCTGGACGCAGGTCGAGACCGGCTCGGCGATCACCTGGAAGTATCCCAGCTGCGTGCTGCTCGGCGACGACTCGAGTGGCGAGTTCCACTCGGTCGCGCTGACGCACCACTGCCAGCAGGCGGACACCGGCACCAAGATGATCCACATCGGCAGGCGCACCAAGTCGAAGATCGTCAGCAAGGGCATCAGCGCCGGTCGCGGCCAGAACACCTATCGCGGCCTGGTCAAGGTCGAACGGACCGCCGATGGCGCCCGCAACCACACGCAGTGCGACTCCCTGCTGATCGGCAAGCGCTGTGGCGCGCATACGTTTCCGTACATCGAGGTCAAGCATCCATCGGCAACGGTCGAGCACGAAGCGACCACGTCGAAGATCTCCGACGACCAGCTGTTCTATTGCCGATCGCGCGGCATCGCCGAGGAAGACGCGGTCTCGCTGATCGTCGACGGCTTCTGCAAACAGGTGTTCCGCGAACTACCGATGGAATTTGCCGTCGAAGCCAAGAAACTGCTCGAAGTCAGCCTCGAAGGCGCCATTGGCTGACATCCACCCGCGCACGCAGCGCCAGTTCCAGGACACATCCATGCTCGATATCGACAATCTGCACGTCCGCGTCGGCGGCCGTGACATCCTCAAGGGCCTGTCGCTGCAGGTTGGCCCGGGCGAAGTGCACGCGATCATGGGGCCAAACGGCGCCGGCAAGTCGACGCTGGGCAACGTGCTGGCGGGCCGCGACGGTTACGAGGTCACCGCTGGTTCCGTGACCTATGCCGGGACGGACCTGCTGGCGCTGAAGCCCGAGCAGCGCGCCGCCGCCGGGGTCTTCCTCGCATTTCAGTATCCGGTCGAAATTCCCGGGGTGAACAACACGTACTTCCTGCGCTCGGCGCTCAATGCCCAGCGCAAGGCGCGCGGCGAGCCGGAGCTGGATTCGATGCAGTTCCTGAAGCGGGTACGCGAGAAGCTGGCGGTGCTGCACCTGGATGACCGGCTGCTGCAGCGCGCCGTCAACGAAGGCTTCAGCGGCGGCGAAAAGAAGCGCAACGAGATCTTCCAGCTCGCCGTGCTTGAGCCGAAGCTCGCGATCCTGGATGAGACCGATTCGGGGCTGGACATCGATGCCTTGAAGAACGTCGCCAACGGCGTCAACGCCCTGCGTGCGCCCGATCGGGCCTTCCTGCTGATCACGCACTACCAGCGCCTGCTCGACTACATCCGCCCGGATGTCGTGCATGTCCTGGCTGACGGCCGCATCGTCGAAACCGGCGGGCCCGACCTTGCACTGCAGCTCGAGCAGCACGGCTATGCCTGGATCAAGGACCGCATCGCACCCAACGAAGCGGCGGCCTGATGAGCGCACTGCTCGACTCCCTGGCTGCGTCCTTCCACGGCGATGGCGCGCAGCGCAGCGTCCTGGATGCGGCGTTGCGCGATGGCCTTCCCGGCGCGCGCAACGAGGCGTGGAAATACACCTCGCTGCGCGCCCTCGAACGGCGGACCTTCGGCACCGCCGAACCTGCGGCCAGCGATTTCGATGCCACGCTGCTTGCCGATATTCCCGCGCCGCGACTGGTCTTCGTCAACGGGCGCTTCGACGCGCGCCACTCGGCCTGTGCCGACCTGCCGGCGGGCGTCGTGTTGCGCCCGCTCTCCCACGCCTCGACCGCCATCGGCAATGTCATCGACGGGTTGCGCGCGCCGGGGCGCGAAGCCGCCGTCTTCGAACGGCTTGCCACGTCACTGGCCGATGACGGCGTCATGCTGCAAGTGGCGGCGGATGTCCGGACGACGACGCCGCTGCATCTGGTCTTCATCGGCGTCCCGGCATCCGGGGATGTGGCCTCGCACGCCAGGCACCTGGTCGATGTCGGCGCAGGAGCGCGCGTCGCGGTCGTCGAGCACCACTTG
>JBBRHT010000130.1:0-6050 GCA_038222295.1 Lysobacterales bacterium | reverse complement strand
AACTGCTGCAGCAGGCGGGCGACGTCGCGGGTGGCCGATGCGTAGTCGCCATCATTGCTGCGGCGTCCTTCGAAGTCCTGGTAGAAGCCGGGCAGCTTGATCACGCCGATGCGCTTGGCGGGAGCCCCATTTGCGGCCGGGATCGAGATCGTCTCGGCCTTGGCGGCGTCCTCGGACAACTTGATCTTGTCGCGGGTCAGCACGATGCGCACCGGCTTGCTGTCCAGCCCGGCCTCGGGCGGGATCACGTCCATGCGCACCTGCGTGCCCTTGGGTCCCTTGATCTTCTCGACGACGTCGTCGATGCGCCAGCCGATGACGTCCTCCATCACGCCGCTCGTGCCCTGGCCCACGGCCACGACGCGATCGCCCGGCTTGAGCTTGTTGCTGCGCGCGGCGGGGCCACCGGCAACGACCTCGCGGATCAGCACCAGGTCATCCTGTTTCTGCAGGACCGCGCCGATGCCTTCCAGCGACAGCGACATTGACTGGTTGAAACGCTCCGCGGTGCGCGGGTCGAAGTAGTCGGTATGCGGATCGATGGCAGCCGTGTAGGCATTGAGGAAGCTCTGGAACGCGTCCTCGCCGTTGAGCTCGGCGACGGACGAATCGAGCGTTGCGTAACGCTTGTCCAGCGTCTTGCGGATATCGTCCGGCTTCTTGCCCGCCAGCTTCAGCCGCAACCAGTCGTTGCGGACGGACTCTTTCCACATGGCGTTGAGCGCGGCGTCGTCGGCCGCCCAGGCCGCATCCTCGCGGTCGTAGTACCAGCGGTCATTGCCGCTGAAATCGAAGATGTCCTGCTTGAGCAGGCTGCGCGCGTAGGCTGAACGCTGGTCGACCCGCTGCTTGTAGCGGGCGAAGATGGCGAAGGCAGGTCCCATGTCGCCGCCCTTGATGGCGTCGTCCAGCGTGGTCTTGTACGGCGCGAAGCGGGCGATGTCCTGCGCGGTGAAGAACATCTTGCTGTTGTCCAGCGCTTCCAGGTAGCGCTTGAAGATGTCCGATGAGAGCGTGTCGTCGAGCGCGCGCGGTCGATAGGCATAGCGGCTGTCGGACAGCAGGCCGTAGACGAGCTTGGCGGTGGTGCCCTGCTCGACGGTCGGCCCTGCGGCGATCGCGGTGTCGTTGCCGGGGGCGCGTGCCAGCAGCGCCACGGGGGCGGCCAGTGCGAGGATCAACAGGGGGTAATGCGCTTTCATCGATGCTCTCGCGGCCCGCGGGGCCGGTGTTGGGACAAGGGATCCAGGGGATTGCATGGACGACAGTGGTCGGCGATGCGCTCAGGCTGGCTTGTGCATGGACGGCTGGTAAGTGCCGAAAGTTGCAAACCAACCGATATCGCCAATCTAACCGCCTGCGCGGGCCGTTGCGTGAATGCTGCCTGCGATGCGGATGCAGCGCCGATGTCCGGTCCGGCGCGGCTCAGGCGGCGACGCCCGCCTCCATCGCCTGCTGGTCGGCGTGGTAGGACGAGCGAACCAGCGGCCCGGAGGCGACGTGGCTGAAGCCCAGCGACATGCCGAAAGTCTCCAGCGACTTGAATTCGTCCGGAGTCCAGTAGCGCAGCACCGGGTGGTGGTGGGGGCTGGGCTGCAGGTACTGGCCGATGGTGACCATGTCGACGTCGTGCGCCCGCAGGTCGCCCAGGGTGGCCTGGACCTGCGCCAGGGTCTCGCCCAGGCCCAGCATGATCCCGGACTTGGTCGGCACGTTGGGGTGCTGCGCCTTGAACTGCTGCAACAGGCGCAGCGACCACGCGTAGTCGGCGCCCGGACGGACGTTCGGGTACAGGTCGGGAACCGTTTCGACGTTATGGTTGAACACATCCGGCGGATTGGCCGCGAGGATCTCCAGCGCGCGCTCCATGCGGCCCTTGCCGCGGAAATCCGGCGTGAGGATCTCGATCTTCGTGCGCGGGCTGTCGCGACGGATGGCGGCGATGCAGTCGACGAAGTGCTGGGCGCCGCCATCGCGCAGGTCGTCGCGGTCAACGCTGGTCACGACGACGTACTTCAGCCCCATGTCGGCGACGGTGCGCGCCAGGTTGTCGGGTTCGCCGGCATCGGGCGGCTTGGGCCGGCCGTGGGCGACGTCGCAGAACGAACAGCGACGCGTGCAGACCTCGCCCAGGATCATGAAGGTGGCGGTGCCATGGCCGAAGCACTCGTGGATGTTCGGGCAACTGGCCTCTTCGCAGACGGTGACGAGGCGGTTCTCGCGCAATTTGGCCTTGAGCAACGCCACCGAATTGCCTGATGGAATCCGCACGCGGATCCACGACGGCTTGCGCAGGACCGGCGCATCGGCAAATTGCACCGGTGAGCGCGCGATCTTGTCGCCCGCCACCTGCTTTGCCCCCGGCTGCAGGGATGCCGGCTCGCCGACGACGGCCAGCGGGATGGTCTTGGTGGACGTGTCGCTCATGCGATCAGGCGGCCTGCGGTTCGGGGACGACGAGCTGCGGCGGCGCGGCCTCGTGCAGGCGCAAGCCAAACTCCGCGGCGAGGTGCAGCAACAACCGTGACTTGACGGTTTCCAGGCCGAAACCGGCGCGTTCACTGCATCCGCATTCTAGCATCGAGGTCACCTGCAGCCCGGCGTAACCGCATGGATTGATCCGGGCGAACGGCTCCAGGTCCATCGCCACGTTGAACGCCAGTCCATGGAAGCTGCAGCCACGGCGCACGCGGATGCCGAGCGCGGCCACCTTGGCGCCGTCGATGTACACGCCCGGCGCACCCTCGCGGCGCCCACCCGCGATGTCCCAGTCGGCCAGCGTGTCGATCACCGCCTGCTCGATCCGCTGCACGTACTCGCGCACGCCAAGCTTCAGACGGCGCAGGTCCAGCAGCGGATAGGCCACCACCTGCCCGGGGCCGTGGTAGGTCACCTGCCCGCCGCGATCGACGTGCAGCACCGGAATCCCGCCCGGCGCCAGCACGTGCTCGAGCTTTCCGGCCTGGCCCAGGGTGAACACGGGCTCGTGCTCGAGCAGCCACAACTCATCGGGGGTGTCTTCGCCGCGGGCGTCGGTGAAGCGCTGCATGGCGCGCCAGACCGGCTCGTATGGCTGCCGCCCCAGGTCTCGGACGACGCAGTCGCGCAGCAGCGGCGCAGCGGTCAGATCGTCCACTTCACTTCCGGGTGCTCACGCAACACCGCGTGGGCCACCTCGTACTGCTCGCGCGACTCGGCGCGGAAACTGAGCTTGATCGACGCGAACTTGCCGCCGCTGGATTCGCGCGTGGTCACCGTCTCGTGCAGGACCACGAGGCCAGCGGCTTCCAGCAGGGCCGGAATCTGTTCATCCAGGCCGCTGCCTGCCGGGCCCATGGCCGTGATCTCGAACTCGCCGGGAAACTGGAAGCCGTGATCCGGGTTGTCTGATTTGATATCCATCGGCCAATTATGGGGGCGCCGCGGAGAAACCCGCATGCAATCCTGATGAACGCGCCGCCGCGCGCCGGAAGACCCGCTTGCCTGCCGCGGTGGGTAGCATTGCCCAGGACCGGCCATCAGGCACGCATGGGGCAAGCACGCATGGACATGGCGACATTACTGTGGGGCGTGGTGTTCGGGTCGATCGGCGGTGGTTTCTTCATCTACGGCAAGCGGCAGGGATCGCTGGTGCCGCTGGTGTGCGGCGTCGCCCTGATGGTGTTCCCGTACTTCCTCTCCAACGCCTGGGCCACCGTGGCGGTGGGTGCGCTGCTGATGGCGATCCCGTATTTCGTCCGGCTGTGACTGCATGAAAAAGGCCGGCTTGCGCCGGCCTGTCCCTGTTCACATGGCAAAACCGCCGGCGCCAGGGACGCTCAGACGGTGTCCCACCACATCCAGAACTCATCCCAAAGGCGCTTGAAGAACCCACCTTCGGGGACGGCGTTCAGCGCCACCAGTGGGCGCTCCGCCATCACCTTGCCGTCGAGCGTCACCTTCACCATGCCGATCTTCTGGCCCTTGGCGATGGGCGCCACCAGGGTCTTGGGCACGATCATCGCCGGCTTGAGCCGCGTGTACTTGCCGCGCGGCATGCTGACCAGCATGGGTTCGGCCAGGCCGAGCTGGACTTCGTCGACCGTACCCTTCCAGACCTTCTGCCTGGCGACCTGCACGCCGCCGTCGTAGAGCTTGTGGGTCTCGTAGAAGCGGAAGCCCCAGTTGAGCAGCGCCTGGGCGTCGTCGGCGCGCTGCTTCTCGCTGGTATCGCCAAGCACGACGGCGATCAGTCGCTGGTCGCCACGCATGGCCGAGGCCATCAGGCAATAACCGGCGTTGCTGGTATGTCCTGTCTTGATGCCGTCGACGGTAGGATCGCGCCACAGCAGCAGGTTTCGGTTGGGCTGGGTGATCGGCCCGACGGTGAATTCCTTGATCTTGTTGTACGAGTACGCCACCGGGAAGTCATGGATCAGCGCGCGCCCGAGCCGCGCCAGGTCGTGCGCGGTCGAGTAGTGACCCTCGGCCGACAGCCCGTGTGGATTGACGAAGTGCGAATCCTTCATGCCGATGCGCGCGGCGTAGGCGTTCATCAGCGACGCGAACGAGTCCTCGCTGCCGGCGATGTGCTCGGCCAGCGCGATCGCGGCATCGTTGCCGGACTGCACCACCATGCCCTTTTCCATTTCCACCAGTGGCGCGGTCTTGTTGACCGGGAATCCGCTGTAGCTGCCTTCGGTGCCGGCGCCGCCTTCGCGCCAGGCGTGCTCGGTCATCATGACCTGATCGTCGGCATGGACCTTGCCGGCCGCCATTTCCGAGGCGACCACGTAGGACGTCATCACCTTGGTGATGCTGGCCGGCTCGTGCCGCTTGTCGTAGTTCTCGCCAGCCAGCACCTGGCCGGTGGCGTAGTCCATCAGGATCCAGGCCGCCGAGATCTTCGGCGCGGGCGGCGGCGGGATGGGCAGGTTGTCGCTCAAGGCCACCGGGAGCGACGACGCGGGCTGGGGCAGGGCCGGCGTCTGCCCGAACGCGAGCCCGACCAGCAGCGTGGTGGTCGCGACGAGGGCGACTCCGACCGACTTCAGCAAGCGCGATTGCGACAGGCGGCGGATGGCAGGCTGGGAAACAGGATTCATCAAGACAACGGACTCCGGTGGCCGGCCGTCCGTGACCGGGTATGAAAAAGAAGGCGAGAGTCTACTCGCGCACGCGTTGCGGTTGACCGAAACCCAGACCCTGGATGCGTGCCACGAGTTCCTGCGCGCCGGCGGTATCGACCGGGCCGACGCGCAGGCGCCAGACCTTGCGGCCGTTGGCATCGGCATCGAGCAGTCGGGCGCCGGCAATGCCGGCCCCGGTTACCAGGGCCAAGGCGTGTTCGGCATTGGCGCGTGCGGCGAAACTGGCGACCTGGTAGGTGACGCCGGACCTGTCGACAACCGCCGTCGTGGCTTGCGTGGGCGCGGCCGCGATACCGGCTGGCGCGGCTGCGCGCGCGGCCGGAGCAGGTGCCGTGGCGACAGGCACGGGCGCCGCAGGCGCCTGCGTGGGCTTGCCGGTGGCGACGTGCATGCGGCGCGCACGCATCCATGCGTCGAATTCGTCGGCGGTCATGGTGCGGCCGTCCTGCGTCATGTCGAAGCGCTCCCCACTGGCGCGCGGCGTCACGGGCGCGACGGTCGCCGGCGTGGCGGGAGGCGATGCCTGCGGCGAATGCTCGCTGGCGTTTGCGCTGGCGATCGGAAGGGCCGACAGCAGGCTGTCGATCGCGCTGCGCGTCGGCGTCGTGGCGGCCGGGCGGCCCGTTGCCACGTGCACGCCTGGCGGCAGGATTGCGGGATTCGAGACAGGCATCGTCGGCGCGGATGCTGCAGCCACTGCGTCATACGGCTCAAGTGCATTCTCGCCAGCGCTCAGGCCCTTCACTTCCACCCGCGCGGTGCCTGCGCGGTCCACGCCCAGCTTCACCGCCGCGGCATAGCTCAGGTCGATGATGCGGCCGGCGACGAAGGGCCCACGGTCGTTGATGCGGACCACGATCTCGCGGCCGTTCTTCGGGTTGCGCACGAGCGCATAGCTCGGCAGCGGCATGGTCTTGTGCG
>JBBRHT010000129.1:0-6167 GCA_038222295.1 Lysobacterales bacterium | reverse complement strand
GGCGCTGCCGGCCCGCGGCGTCCGGGTGGTGTGGCGGGGCGCCGTGGGCGGCTTGGAAACGCGACTGGTGCCACCACGCGGCATCGCGCTGTACACGATCGCCATCAAGGGCTTGCGCGGCAAGGGCATCGCCGCGTTGTTGACCGCGCCGATGCGCGTGCTGGCCGCGGTCCGCGCCGCGGAGCGCGTGCTGGACAAGCGCAAGCCGCGCGCGGTAGTGAGCTTTGGCGGATACGCCGCCGGCCCGGGTGGCATCGCGGCGCGCCTGCGCGGCACGCCGCTGATCGTGCACGAGCAGAACCGCGCGCCCGGCATGACCAATCGCGTCCTGGCGCGATTCGCGCGCAGCGTCCTGACCGGCTTCCCGCAAACCTTCCGCAACGTGCCCGAAGTCCTGGTCGGCAATCCGGTCCGCAGCGAGATCGCGTTGTTGCCCCATCCCGAACAGCGCTTCTCCCAGCGCGCCGGCGCCCTGCGATTGCTGGTGCTGGGTGGCAGCCAGGGCGCGCGCGCCCTCAACGACGCGGTGCCCAAGGCGCTCGCGGGGCTCGGCGGCACGGTGGAGGTGCGACACCAGTGTGGCGAGAAGTTGCGCGAGGACGCCGTCCGGGCCTATGCCAATGCCGGCATCGTCGCATCCGTCGAGCCGTTCATCGCAGACATGGCGGACGCGTATGCCTGGGCCGACCTCGTCGTGTGCCGTGCCGGCGCGTTGACGCTGGCGGAAATCTGCGCGGCCGGCATCGGCAGCGTGCTGGTGCCGTTTCCGCTGGCGGTCGACGACCACCAGACGCGCAATGCCGAATACCTGGTGGAACGCCAGGCGGCCGTGCTGCTGCCGCAAGGCGATGGCCTGGCCGATGACCTGCGCTTCACGCTGGCCACGCTCATAGCGGATCCCGCGCGCCGGTTGCAAATGGCGATGGCCGCGCGACGCCTGGCCAAGCCCGATGCCGCGGAACGCGTTGCCGACATCGTCCTCGCGGTCAGCCAGCCGCGCCCTTCACGGCCCGGTCGAGCGGCGGATGCCGCTGTTGGCGGTGCGCCATGAGCCTGCGGCGCCTGTTCGCCATGCGTGACGTGGCCAAGGCCGATGTCGCCCGCTCCGGCGCGGACGGCGCTCCCACGTGCGTGCACTTCGTCGGCATCGGCGGCGTGGGCATGAGTGGCATCGCCGAGGTGCTGTGCACGCTGGGTTACAAGGTGTCGGGGTCCGACAATGCCGACAGTGCGAGCACGCGCCGCCTGGTGGCGCTGGGCGCCTGCATCCATCGCGGGCATGCTGCGACCAACGTGCTTGGTGCGGACTGCGTGGTCGCATCCAGCGCCATCAAGGCCGACAACGCCGAATTGATCGAAGCACGCGCGCAGCGCATTCCGATCGTGCCGCGGGCGGAAATGCTCGCCGAGTTGATGCGCTTCCGTCGCGGCATCGCCGTCGCCGGCACGCACGGCAAGACCACCACGACGTCCCTGCTGGCCAGCGTGCTGGCGGAAGGCGGACTGGATCCGACGTTCGTCATCGGCGGGCAATTGCTCGCAGCCGGCGCCAACGCGCGCCTGGGCAGCGGCGAATGGCTGGTGGCCGAGGCCGACGAGAGCGACGGCAGCTTCCTGCGACTCAACCCGCTGGTCGCCATCATCACCAACATCGATGCGGACCACCTAGAGAACTACGGCGGCGACTTCGCCCGCGTGCAGGCGGCGTTTGCCGAATTCCTGCACCGGCTGCCGTTCTACGGCCTGGCGGTGTTGTGCATCGACGACGCCGAGGTCGCCACGCTGGCTGCCGAGACGCCACGACACCTGCTGCGTTACGGATTTGCAGCCGAGGCGGACGTGCGTGCCGAGGACGTGCAACAGGACGGCGCCTGCATGCGTTTCGCGCTGTGCCTGCCCGATGGCTCGCGCACCGCGATACAGCTGGCACTGCCTGGTCGGCACAACGTGCAGAACGCGCTTGCCGCCGCAGCGGTCGCCTGGGAGCTCGGCGTGGATCCGGCGGTGATCGCCGAAGCCCTGCGCAAGTTCGCCGGCATCGGCCGCCGCTTCAACCTGCTCGCGCAACTGCACACCGGCAAGGGCGCGACCGTCCAGCTGGTCGACGACTACGGACACCATCCCAAGGAGCTCGAGGCCGTATTCGCCGCTGCCCGCGGTGGATGGCCGGACAAGCGCCTCGTGGTGGCATTCCAGCCGCACCGCTACAGCCGCACGCGCGACCTGTTCGACGATTTCGCCAGCGTGCTGTCCAGCGTCGATGCGCTCGTGCTGACCGAGGTCTATCCCGCAGGCGAAGCGCCGATCGTCGGCGCCGACACCAAGGCGCTGGCGCGCGCGATCCGTGCACGCGGCCGCATCGATCCGGTGCTGGTCAACAGTCCAGCCGACCTGGTGGCGGTGCTGCCCGATGTGCTGCAGGACGGCGACCTGCTGTTGCTGATGGGCGCCGGCGACATCGGCCACGTCGCACAGCAGCTGGCCGCCCATGGGTTCGAAGGAGCACAGGCATGACGATGCAAAGTGCTTCAGGCAACGCATTCCCCGCGTTGGGAGTGACCGATCCGGCCGCGTTCGGCAGGGTCGCGGTGCTGATGGGTGGCACGAGTGCGGAGCGCGAGGTGTCGCTGGACTCCGGGCGCAACGTGCTCGACGCACTGCGTTCGCGCGGGATTGCCGCCGATGCCGTCGACGGCATTCCGAGCATGATCCGCGAACTGCAGGGCAAGCATTTCAGTCGTGTCTTCAACATCCTGCACGGCCACCACGGCGGTGGCGAGGACGGGGTCCTGCAAGGCCTGCTGGAGGCCATGCGCATGCCTTGCACCGGATCGGGCGTGCTCGGTTCGGCGTTGAGCATGGACAAGATCCGGAGCAAGCAGGTGTGGTTGTCGCTCGGGCTCCCCACGCCGCGCTACGTGCGCCTGGCACCGCGCGGCCAGCGCGCCGCCGGCGACGTGCATGCGGCTGCCGGCGAACTCGGATTGCCGGTGATCGTCAAGCCTGCCTGCGAGGGTTCCAGTGTCGGCGTGAGCCGCGTGCTCACCGAGGCCGACCTGGACGATGCCGTCGCGCTTGCCGAGGCCTATCCCGGCGAGCTGCTCATGGAGCAGATGATCGAAGGCGACGAACTCACCGTCGCCATCCTCGGCGATATCGCGCTGCCGTCCATCCGCATCGTGCCGAAGGGGCAGTGGTACGACTACCACGCCAAGTACGTCGCGGAAGACACGCAATACCTGTGTCCGGGCCTCGAGGGCAGCGACGAAGACGCGATCCGCGCCCTGGCATTGCGCGCATTCGATGCGCTGGACTGCGCCGGCTGGGGACGCGTGGACGTGATGCGCGACCGCACCGGCCGCCTGTTCCTGCTCGAGGTCAATACCGCGCCCGGGATGACGAGTCATTCGCTGGTGCCCAAGGCGGCACGGCAGATGGGCATCGACTTCGACGAACTGTGCTGGCGCATCCTGGAAATGACCATGCCCGGTGGTACGCGCGAATGAACGCGATCCTTCGCATGCTGGCCTGGACACTGGCGCTCGCGCTCGTGGCCTTGCCGGTGGTTGCGGCGGTCAATGGCTGGATCGGTGCCGGCCATTGGCCGTTGCGCACGCTGCGCGTACAGGGCGAACTGCAACGGATCGATCCGGCGCTGCTGCGCGCGACCGTGCTGCCATACGCCGCCAAGGGTTTCTTCGCGGTACGCATGGGTGATGCGCAGGCGGCCGTTGCACGACTGCCGTGGGTGGAGCGCGCCGAGGTGCGCAAGCGTTGGCCGGACGTGCTGGAGATCACCATCGTCGAGCACCGACCGTTCGCGCGCTGGGGCAGGGACCGCCTGCTGTCGCAGCACGGACGGCTGTTCCCGATGCAGGGGGCGCCGGTGCCCGCGGGCTTGCCGATGCTCGATGGACCGGATGCGCGCGTCGCCGACGTGGTGGCGCTCTACAACGAATCCCGCGCGCTGTTCGCAACCAGCGGCATCGATGTACGCGCCGTCGCCCTCGATCCTCGCGGCAGCTGGTCGCTGACCCTGTCCAGTGGTACCCGGGTCGTTGTTGGCAACAGCGAAGCGCGCCTGCGCCTGGCCCGGTTCGCGCGCCTGCTGCCGCAACTGCTGTCGCAGGAGCAGCTGCCGCTGGCGCGCGCGGACCTGCGCTACACCAACGGATTCGCCCTGAGCTGGCCCGATCCACACATGAAATCCAACGCGACGCCATCGCGCGGCGCGCCCCCACCCCAGCCCTCCCCCGCACTCGGGGCAGGCAGAGAAGCACAGGCAACGATATGAATCGAAAAGGTGACAAAGCGCTCATCGTCGGCTTGGACATCGGTACGTCCAAGGTCGTCGCATTGGTCGGCGAATATTCGCCAGGCAACCCCATCGAGGTCATCGGCATCGGCTCGCACGAATCGCGCGGGCTCAAGCGCGGTGTCGTCGTGGACATCGAGTCGACGGTGCAGTCGATCCAGCGCGCGGTCGAGGAAGCCGAGCTGATGGCCGGCTGCGAGATCCGCTCGGTCTACGCATCGATCTCGGGAAACCACGTGCAGTGCCGCAATTCGCCGGGCATCGTCCCGATCCGCGATGGCGAAGTCACGTGGTCGGACCTGGATCGCGTGCTGGAGGCGGCGAAGGCCGTCGCCATTCCCGCTGACCAGAAGATCCTGCACGCCATCCCGCGCGAGTACGTTCTCGACGACTCGCAGGAAGGCATCCGCAATCCCGTCGGCATGACCGGCGTGCGGCTCGAGGTGCATGCGCACCTGGTCGTCTGCGCGCAATCGGCCGCGGCCAACATCAGCAAGTGCGTGCAGCGCTGCGGCTTGCAGGTCGATGACCTGATCCTGTCGGCGCTGGCGTCTGCGACCGCTGTGCTGACGGCCGACGAACGCGAACTCGGCGTGGTGCTGGTGGATATCGGTGCGGGCACGACCGACCTTGCGGTGTTCGTGCAGGGATCGATCAGCCACACCGCGTCGTTGCCGATCGCCGGCGACCACGTCACCAACGACATCGCGCACATGCTGCGCACCCCGACGCCGGAGGCCGAGCAGATCAAGGTGCGCTATGCCTGCGCACTGGCGCAGCTGGCCACGGCGGAGGAATCGATCCAGGTGCCGAGCGTCGGCGATCGCCCGCCACGCCGGTTGCCGCGGCATTCGCTGGCGCAGGCGGTGCAGGGGCGCTACGAGGAAATCTTCGAGATGGTGCAGGCCGAATTGCGCCGATCGGGATTCGAGGAGCTGGTGCGCGCCGGCATGGTGCTGACCGGTGGCGCCTCGAAGATGGAAGGCGTGGTGGAACTTGCCGAGGAGATGCTGCAGATGCCGGTGCGCATCGGCATCCCGCAGCACGTCACCGGGCTTGGCGAGGTGGTCGGCAACCCGGTGCATGCCACCGGCGTGGGCCTGCTGCTGATGGGCAGCCAGATCGAGCACCCGCGCCGCCCGGTGATCCCGGCCGGCCGCGCGGGAAGTTTCTTCAACAAGGTGAAGAACTGGTATCGCGGCGAATTTTGAGCCGTTTCAAGGATCACGGCGACGTTGCGATGGCGCAACGCACGCGGCAGGCAGGCGAGCGATGGCGATTGTTGGCAACACAGAACCGACAACGAGCAGCACATAGCGATTCATAACGGAGGACGTGTCATGGCGCATTTCGAACTGGTTGAAAAGATGGCTCCCAACGCCGTCATCAAGGTCATCGGCGTGGGTGGCGGAGGCGGCAACGCCGTCGCCCACATGGTCAACGGCAGCGTGGACGGGGTGGAATTCATCACCGCCAACACCGACGCGCAGGCCATCAAGAACTGCGGCGCCAAGCTGCAGTTGCAACTCGGCAGCAATGTCACCAAGGGGCTGGGCGCGGGCGCGAATCCCGAAGTCGGCCGCCAGGCGGCGCTGGAGGATCGCGAACGCATCATGGACGCGCTCAGTGGCGCGGACATGGTGTTCATCACCGCAGGCATGGGTGGTGGAACCGGCACTGGTGCGGCGCCCGTCGTCGCGCAGCTGGCCAAGGAGATGGGCATCCTCACGGTGGCCGTCGTCACCAAGCCATTCCCGTTCGAAGGCCGCCGGCGCATGCAGGTCGCGCTCAAGGGCATCGAGGAGCTGAGCCAGCATTGCGACTCGCTGATCACCATCCCCAATGAAAAGCT
>JBBRHT010000128.1:0-6208 GCA_038222295.1 Lysobacterales bacterium | reverse complement strand
AGCGGCTCCAACCTCGAGCCCTTTCGAAGAACTGGCGGGTCAGATCCGGTAGGCGACCAGCTTCATCAGCTTGGAGGCGGCAGCCATCAGCGACGGCACCGGGAACGGCAAGTCGCGCGCGCCCTGCGCCAATGCCTGCTCGGCATGCCGCGCCTCATCGGCCTTCATCGTTGTCACGATGGCGCGACTGCGTGCGTCCGCCACCGGCAGTGTCTGCAGGTGTTCGTCCAGGTGGGCCTCGACCTGGCGTTCGGTCTCCACGACGAAGCCCAGGTTCCAGCCGTCGCCGCGCAGGCCGGCAATGGCGCCAATGGCGTAACTGCCCGCGTACCACAGCGGATTGAACAGGCTGGGGCGGCTGTCCAGTTCCTGCAGTCGCTGCCCGCACCAAGCCAGGTGGTCGGTTTCCTCCTGGGCGGCCGCGAGCAACTGCGCCCGCGTACCGGGATTGCGGGCGACCGCGGCCTGGCCGACATACAGCGCCTGCGCGCAGACTTCGCCGACGTGGTTGATGCGCATCAGGCCCGCGGCGTGCCGGCGTTCATCGGTGTCGAGCAGGATGTCTGGCTGGTCCTGGGCCGGGTTGGGTCGCCGGGCCCGGGGCGCGCCGAACAGGGTCCCCAATGCGTTCTGGGCATCGATCAGCACGCGGTCGAGGGTGTCGAAGTGGCGGCTGCCTGGGCGGGAAATGGGGTTCATCAACGGATTCTGGCACCTGTCACGTGGAAAGACGTCGAAGGCATGGCCTCGCCGCCATGGCTCCTGCGGTCCTCCCGGCCTGCATCGACTTGCGGCACTGCGGCCGGACCGCTATCATTCCGCCTCTTTTGTTCCGCCTGCTGTCTGGCGGCACGCACAACGCGCGGCGACATTCCGTCGATATCCGGCGGTACGAGCCCGACAAGGTCCCTAGATCCGCCATGAAGACTTTCACTGCCAAGAACGAAACCGTCCAGCGCGACTGGTACGTGGTCGATGCCGAGGGCAAGACCCTGGGTCGGCTCGCATCCGAGCTCGCCCGCCGCCTGCGCGGCAAGCACAAGCCGGTATATACCCCGCACGTCGATACCGGCGACTACCTGGTGGTGGTCAACGCCGAGAAGATCGCGGTGACCGGCAACAAGCTGCAGGACAAGATGTATTACCGGTTCACCGGTTATGTCGGCAACCTGAAGTCCGAGAACCTGGCCCAGGCATTGCAGCGTCATCCCGAGCGCGTCATCGAGATCGCCGTCAAGGGCATGCTGCCGAAGAATCCGCTGGGCCGCGCGATGTATCGCAAGCTCAAGGTCTACGCCGGTCCGACTCACCCGCACGCTTCCCAGCAGCCTCAGCTGCTCGAGATCTAAGACATGGCAATCACACAGAATTACGGCACTGGCCGCCGCAAGTCCTCCACCGCCCGCGTGTTCCTGCGCAAGGGCGACGGCAAGATCACCATCAATGATCGCACCATCGAGGATTTCTTCGGTCGCGAGACCGCACGCATGATCGTGCGCCAGCCGCTCGAGCTCACCAAGTCGACCGACAAGTTCGACATCCTGGTGACGGTCGAGGGCGGTGGCAACACCGGCCAGGCCGGCGCCATCCGACTGGGCATCTCGCGCGCGCTGGTCGAGTACGACGAGTCGCTCAAGGGCGAGCTGCGCAAGGCCGGGTTCATGACCCGCGACGCACGTGAAGTCGAGCGCAAGAAGGTCGGCCTGCACAAGGCACGCCGCGCCACGCAGTTCTCGAAGCGCTAAGCGGTTTCGATCCAGAATTTCGATCCATAGCCCCGTAGCCAAGCGGTAAGGCACCTGACTCTGACTCAGGCATCGGTGGTTCGAATCCATCCGGGGCTGCCATACCAAAGCCACCGCAGCATCGTGAAACCCGCACTCGTGCGGGTTTTTGCGTTCCGCGGGCCGGTCCTGAAGAGGAAGCCATGGTCGCCAGCTTCACCGCCCCGCTGACGTCGCTGGATGCATTGCTGCCACGGATGCAGTCGCGCGGATATGCGGTGTTGTCGCCAGCCAGTGTCGCGACCTTGGTCGGTTGCAATCCGGCGCAGCTGGACGCGCTGCGGCCGAGCTGGGATGGGTTGGCACCGGATCTCTACCTGCGTGACGGCGGTCGCTACCGAAAACGTCGGCATTCCTGTTTCGTGCTCACCGACGATGGGCTCATCCAGGCGCCGCATCGCGCGCATTGGCAATCCCAGGAATACAACGCCCTGCACGGCGGCATGCGCCGCTGGTTCGAACCGATCAGCCCCGACGTCATCGCCGAGCCGGCCTGGCCGCGTTTGCTGGAGACGCTTGGTCGCCTGTTCTGGCAGTTGCGTCCAACCCAGGCCTGGTATGTCGAGGCGCACCAGTTCCGTATCGACACCACCGACGGCATCGGCCGCCCGACGCCGGAGGGCGCGCATCGCGACGGCGTCGATTTCGTTGCCGTTTTCCTCGTCGATCGCACTGGCATCACCGGCGGTGAAACCCGTGTATTCGAGGCAGGCGGCCCAGACGGCCAACGCTTCACGTTGACCGAGCCATGGTCGCTACTGCTGCTGGACGACGCGCGCGTCATCCATGAGTCCACGCCGATCCAGCCGCTGAACGATGGTGCCCATCGCGACACGCTGGTGCTGACCTACCGCGCAGGTGGATTCCAGGGCGACTGAGCTGGCGGGAGAGACGGTGGCGGTTGCGCGGAGTTTGTCCTGGCGTTGGCGTTGGAAGCGAGGCGTGAATGCCGCGCGTTACAATCTGCGACCGCATCCAAGGTCATGGCGCATGAAACTCGGTTCCCTGAAGCAGGGCGGCCGCGATGGCACCCTCATCGTGGTCTCGCGCGATCTGCAGTCCGCGGTACAGGCGACGGGCATCGCGCCCACGCTGCAGCGCGCGCTGGATGACTGGTCGAGCCTGGCGCCACGCCTCAACGCATTGTCCGAAGCCTTGAACGAAGGCAGCGCCGACGGCGCCTTCCCGCTCGACATGGTGCAACTGGCCGCGCCATTGCCGCGCGCCTTCGAGTTCGTCGACGGCAGTGCCTACCTGCCGCATGTCGCGCGCGTCCGACGCGCTCGTGGCGCCGAGGTGCCCGAGAGCTTCTACACCGACCCGTTGATGTACCAGGCCACGAGCGCGGGATTCCTGGGTCCACGCGACCCAGTGCGCGTGACCGACGAAAGTTACGGCATCGACCTGGAAGCGGAAATCGTCGTCATCACCGACGACGTTCCCATGGCGGCGACTCCCGAGCACGCGGCGAGCCACATCCAGTTGATCGGCCTGGTCAACGACGTGTCGCTGCGCAACCTGATTCCCAGCGAACTGGCAAAGGGATTCGGATTCCTGCAATCCAAGCCGCGCTCGGCGCTGTCGCCGGTCTTCGTCACGCCCGACGAGCTGGGCGGACTGTGGCGGGGAAACAAGCTCCATCGGCCGCTGGTGACGCACATCAACGGCGAGTGGTTCGGCGCGCCCGAGGCCGGCATCGACATGCAGTTCGATTTCGCCCAGCTGGTGGCGCATGCGGCGCGAACCCGGCCATTGGCAGCCGGCACGATCATCGGTTCGGGCACGATCGCCAACGAGGACACGAGCCTGGGCGCGTCGTGCTTCGCGGAAAAACGCGTCGTCGAGGCATTGCAGCATGGCAAGCCGCAGACACCGTTCATGCAGTTCGGCGACGTCGTGCGGATCGAGATGACTGACGCGGCCGGCAACAGCATCTTCGGTGCGATCGAGCAGCGGATTGAACGCCAGGCGCCCGCCTGACGCCCGGCGTGCCGGTCTGCGCGACGGGCGGTATTCCCGGTTGCCGCGCACCGGGCTAATGTGCACACGGGCCTGAATGCGTGGGCCCCGCAAGGGGAGCGGGACAATGGAGGCATGTTGACCGATCGGCTTTGCCTGTTTTCATACTGGCGCTCCACGGCCGCGTATCGCGTGCGGATCGGCCTGAACCTCAAGGGACTCGCCTACGAGATCGCGCCCGTGCACCTGCTGCGCGACGGCGGAGAACAGCACGGCGACGATTACCGCGCGACCAATCCGCAGCGGCTGGTGCCGGTGCTGCAGCATGGCCACCGCACGCTACGGCAATCGCTGGCGATCCTCGAGTACCTCGACGAAATGTGGCCCGAACCTTCGCTGCTGCCGGCGACCGCGCGCGATCGCCAGCGCGTGCGGGCGCTGGCGCAACTGGTCGCATGCGACATCCATCCGCTCAACAACCTGCGGGTGCTGCAGTATTTCGAGCGCGACTGGGGCGTCCCGCAGGCCGAGCGCGACGTCTGGGTCAAACACTGGATCAACGAAGGCTTCGCGGCGTTCGAAACCCTGCTGCAGGACCACCCGTCAACAGGCGCCTACTGCGATGGCAACATCCCCACGATCGCCGACTGCTGCCTGATCCCGCAGGTCTACAACGCGCGTCGGTTTTCAATCGACCTGGCGCCGTACCCCAACATCGTCCGCATCGAGGCGGCGTGCCTTGCACTGCCGCAATTCGATGCGGCACGTCCGGAGCGCCAACCCGACGCGCCCTAGCGGGGGCGCCGAACCGGCGACCGTCGCTGCTCGATGGAGCGCCTCAGCCCTGGCCCAGCGCGGTGTCGTACACGTCGGCATAGGGGTCGTGTTCGCCGGAGGATCCTTCGGACAGGCGGAATTTGAGCGCCAGTCCATCGCGTGAATCGGCCGCGCGCAGGGCCTCCTCGCGCTCGACCTTGCCATCCTTGTAAAGCCGGAACAGGCACTGGTCGAAGCTCTCCATTCCCGATTCCAGCGACTCCTCCATCGCCTGCTTGAGCTCATGCACCTGGCCGCGACGCAGCAGGTCGCGGATCGTCGGCGTATTGATCAGGACCTCGGCGGCCGGCATTCGCCGCCCGTCGATGCCGACCACCAGGCGCTGGGAGACGACGGCCTTCAGGTTCAGGGAGAGGTTCATCAGCACGTTCTTGTGCGCGCCTTCCGGGAAGAAGTTCAGGATGCGCTCGATGGTCTGGTCCGCATTGTTGGAATGCAGCGTCGCCAGGCAGATGTGGCCGGTCTCGGCGAAGGCGATCGCGGCTTCCATCGTCGTCGCGTCCAGGATCTCACCGATCAGGATCACGTCCGGCGCTTCGCGCATCGCGTTCTTCAGCGCGCTGTGGAAGGCGTGGGTATCGATGCCGACCTCGCGCTGGTTGACGATGGACTGCTTGTGCTTGTGCAGGTATTCGATCGGATCCTCGATGGTGAGGATATGCCCGGACACGTTGCTGTTGCGGTAATCGATCATCGAGGCCAGCGTCGTCGACTTGCCCGAGCCGGTCGAGCCGACGATCAGCACCAGTCCGCGCGGCGCCATGATGATTTCCTTCAGCACCTGCGGCAGCTGAAGCTCCTCGATGGACGGCACCACGCTGCGGATCGAGCGGATGACCATGCCGACTTCGCCGCGCTGCTTGAACACGTTGATGCGGAAGCGGCCAGAATCCTGCAGCGCCAACGCCATGTTGAGTTCCAGGTCGCGCTCGAAGATCGGGACCTGGCCCTCGTCCATCAACGAGTAGGCGATCTTCTTGACCATTCCCGGTGGCAGGCCCGTGCTGCCCAGCGGGTACAGCTTGCCCTCGACCTTGATGTTCACCGGTGCGCCGGTGGTCAGGAACATGTCGGAGGCATTCTTCTCCGTCATCAGCTTCAGGAAATAGCCGATATCCATTCACGCTCCCTCTGGACGCGCCATCATTGCGGACGGCGCGTAAGCTGATGAAAATGCCCGTGCGTCGCCCCTTCGCCACACGGCACCCCTATGAATCCAAGCTTCGCACAATTCCCTTGCGCCCGGCAGCAACGTCCATGGCATTTCGTGAGCCTGCTCTCGGCCTGCGTATTCATGCTGGCTGGGTGCGCGACATTGCCACCGCCGACTGGCGAGATATCTGCCGCGCAGCAGGCGGTCACCCGCGCGGGCAATGCCGATGCCGACCAGTACGCGGGCACTGTCATCGCGCAGGCGCGCGACGAACTCGCGCAGGCGCAGGCTGCAATGGGACGGGGGCGCGATGATGACGCCCGGACCCTCGCTGTCGCCGCGGCGGCCGACGCCGACCTGGCCTATGCCAGCAGCAACGCCGCCACCACCCGTGCCGACTTCGTGCAGCACCGCGGGGAAATCAGCGCGCTGCAACAGCGACTGCAGATGCCGGCCAATGCCGAGCCGCAGAGTC
>JBBRHT010000127.1:0-6210 GCA_038222295.1 Lysobacterales bacterium | reverse complement strand
GCGAAGGAAGCATTGCCGACATCGGCAATGCGCAGTGCCTTATCCGGAAGGCTGCTTGCGACGGTCGCGGCACTGGCCTTCGTCGTTGCCGTCACGGCGATCTCGCTGTGGAGCGAACGCCCGAAGGCACCGACGGCCATGGCTTCAGCGACGGCGCATCGGATCGTTGCAGCGCCCAGCCAAGTGCCGGCGACGCCGACAGCCCCGCCCTTCCTCGGTGGCGAAGGACTGGCAACGCGCGTCGCCGCGGCCGGTCCCGCTTCGCCGGACGCGTGGCGCAGCCTGCTGGCGTCATGGCGTTTGCCGACCGAGCCCGCCGACGTCGCCATCGCAATGCAATGCGCGCCACTGCTTGCGACGGATGTGCATTGCCTGCGCGCACGGGCCACGCTGGACAAGCTGGCAGTGATCGGGCGGCCGGTGTTGTTGCACCTGCGCAGCGGCGGCCACGATGCCTGGGGCCAGCTGCTCGGCGTGGGCGCATTGCGCGTGCGGATGCAACTGGGTGGGTCCGCCGTGGAGGTGCCACGCGTTGCTCTGCAGGGCGCCTGGAAGGGCGAATACACCGCCATCTGGCGTTCCCCGGCGACTCCGCCGACGCCGCCGGACATCGATGCCGTGCGACGGTTCCAGTCGGCCCACGGTCTTCTCGCCGACGGTGTCGTGGGCCCGGAAACCAGTTTTGCGCTGGCCGCCGATGCGCCAGGCCCACGCTTGTCGCGAGGGCTGGACTGAATGTCGCTGATCCTGGAAGCGCTGCGGAAATCCGAGGCGGAGCGTCGTCGCGGAACGGTGCCGGACGTGTACGCCGAGTTGCCGCCCGTGCCCGCGACCCGATCGCGCCTGGGCGTGTCCCGGGGCGCGTGGGTTGCGCTGGCCGCGTTACTGGTGCCGGCTCTCTGGATCGCCCGCGGCGCCCTTGCGCCGGCAACTCCCGCTGCACTGCCGGCGGTGCGCTCGGCGCCCGTCGCATCGCAGCCGCAAGCATTGCCGCCAGTGCGGCACCTGTCCCCACCCGCATCACCGCCACGCACGCAACCCGATCCAGCGATTGCAGAGGCGGCGCCCGCCACTGCGCGACTGTCGCCGGCCGTCCATGCCGACCCCGCGTCGCCCGGTTCCACGCGCGCGCTGGCGGCCGCGCCTGCGGCGGTTGCAACGCCCCCCAGTGCGCCGCCACAGATCGCGCCTGCACCCGCAGCGACGGCAATGGAGCCCCTCTCCAGTCCCCCGGCAACGTTGTCGCTGTCGGATCTTTCCGTCGAGGAGCGCAAGGCACTGCCGCCGCTGAAGATGAGCATGCACCTGTGGAATGACGACCCGGCGCAGCGGCTCGTCATCATCGATGGCAATCGCCTGCATGAAGGCGATCGGATCGGGGACGCGGTGGTCACGGCCATCCTCGCCGATGGCGTGTTGCTCGACTGGAATGGCCGCCGGTTGAAGTTGCCGATTCGCTGACTGTTGCGGTGCCACTGCCCGGACGGATGCAACACCCTGCCCCGACCAATGCACGCGACAGCGCCCGGGGCCGCGGCTATGCTCCGGACGGTCCAACATGAATCGGGGAATGGGGATGAACCAGAATTCGCAAGCCGATGTCGGCAAGCTGGTCCTGCGCATCGCACTGGGCTTGCTGGTGCTGCTGCACGGCATCGCCAAGCTCAGGGGAGGCGTGGGGCCCATCGAAGGCATGGTGACGGCCCATGGCTGGCCGTCCTACATCGCCTACGGGGCCCTGGTTGGTGAAGTGCTCGGGCCACTGATGCTGCTGGCGGGCTTCTATGCCCGGATCGGTGCGCTGCTGGTTGCGATCAACATGCTGTTCGCATTCGCGCTGGCGCACATGGGCCAGCTGGGCCAGCTCAATGCACAGGGTGGCTGGGCGCTGGAACTGCAGGGAATGTACCTGGCGACAGCCGTGGCGCTGGCACTGCTCGGCCCAGGCCGCTACAGCGCCAACGGGCGCTGACGAGACCCGCCAACGACGGCTGGATGTGCGTCGACCGACGACCGGCGGCCGCGCGGGCCCCGGCCGGTGCGAACCTTTTGCGGCACTGCGTGTCAGATCGGACACCGCCAGGCTGGATGACGCTGTTCCAGCCTGCATCCGTGCCTGCCTCCTGGTCGTATGTCCTTCCATGAACAATCCAACCAAACGCGTCCCCGATCCATCCCGCCGCAGCTTCCTGCTGTCGTCCACGCTGGCAGTCACGGCGCTGGCGCTGGGATGTGCGCGCAAGAGTGAGGCCGCCGCACCGGCGAAAACGGCGGCGCCGGGCAAGGTGGCGCTAGTCGAGTTCAGCAACGACGGCAAGCGACTGCGCACCGTGCAGGCTGGCAAGGTGGTCAAGACCGACGCCCAGTGGCGCCGGCAACTGTCCCCGCTGGCCTTTCAAGTTACGCGCCATGCCGATACCGAGCGCGCGTTCACCGGGCCGCTGCTCAACGTGCATGACAAGGGCGTCTTCCGCTGCATCTGCTGCGATACCGCGCTGTTCGATTCGGCGACGAAGTTCGAATCGGGTACTGGCTGGCCAAGCTTCTGGCAGCCAATCGCCAAGCAGAACGTCGTCGAAAAGACCGACCGCACCTTTGGCATGGCGCGCACCGAGGTCTCCTGCGCGCGCTGCGACGCGCACCTGGGGCACGTATTCGACGACGGCCCCAGGCCGACGGGGCTGCGCTACTGCATGAACTCCGCCGCGTTGCGTTTCGCCAAAGCGTGACCTCCAACCCCCTTCCACCTGGAATCGCCATGCGCCAGTCATCGTTTCGAGCCGGCAAGACCATCCTCGCTACGGCACTGCTCGCGGGCCTGATGGCCTGCAGTGCCGGATTCGCCCGCAGCAAGCCGGTGGCTTTGCCCGATCCCGCACTCGACCTGCCGACAACACCGGCCGCGGGGGAACAAACCGCGGTGTTCGCAGGCGGATGTTTCTGGGGCGTTGAAGCCGTCTTCGAACACGTCAAGGGTGTCAGGCAGGCGACATCGGGATACAGCGGCGGCAACAGTGGCAGTGCCGAGTACGACACCGTCAGCACCGGACGCACCGGTCACGCGGAATCGGTCAAGGTTGTCTATGACCCGTCGAAGGTCAGCTACGGACAGTTGCTGAAGGTGTATTTCTCCGTCGCGCACGATCCGACCCAACTCAACCGGCAGTCGCCCGACGTCGGCACGCAGTACCGGTCGGAGATCTTCACCAGCAGCGCCGCCCAGCAGAAGGTCGCGCAGGCGTATATCGCGCAGTTGACCGCGGCGAAGGTGTTTCCGGCGCCGATCGTGACCCGGGTCGAGCCGCTGAAGGCCTTCTATCCGGCCGAGGCCTACCACCAGGACTACCTGAAGCTGCATCCGAACGATCCCTACATCGTCTACAACGATGCACCCAAGCTCGTGCACCTCAAGCAGATGTTCCCGGCGCTCTACACGGGGGGCTGATCCGGCACCGCTTGCATGCCCCTCGCAACGCTGCGAGGGTGGCCCACCCTTCGCGCAAGGTCATCCATGCAGCACATCCGCTTCGACCTCGAGCGTGACCATGTCGAACTCAACCAGTTGCTGAAACTCATTGGCCTGTGCGACAGCGGTGGCGCCGGCAAGGCGCTCGTCGCCAGCGGCGCGGTGGCCGTCGACGGCAGCGTGGAACTGCGCAAGACCTGCAAGATCCGCGCGGGACAATCCGTCCGCATCGGCGACGTCGACATCCTGGTCGTCGCGGCGGCCTGACGGCTGTCAATCCAGGTGCGAGGCGTCCTTGTCGCGACCCTTGCCGAACCAGCCATCCAGGCGGCCGGCGATGCGCTTGATCGCGCGGGAAAAACGCCCCCGGCGCGTCTTGCGCTCCACGGCCGCGGCATCGACCACCCACGCGACCTGGATCACGCGACGCTCGCCTTCGTAGGGAAGATGCCCGTGGAAGGAGTTGTCGGTGCGGCGGAATGCCGTGAGCGTGCCGAACACCGGTTTGATTTCCGGCGCGACCAGCGCATCGATGTCGTTGCTGGCCGACAGGAACCGCAGGCAACCGGCGTGCGATGGCGCCCAGTCGGGGTTGAGGTAGACCAGCGCGCTGGCGACCTTGGACAGGCTGTCGGTGTGGATGGTGCCGTGCCGCAGGTTCAGCGCGCGGCAGATGGTGACCAGCACTGGATATTGCGACAGCCGCTCGATGCCGAGCAGGTCGCCGACGCTGTCGGCGAATGCCGGTGCGGTGAGTTCACCGACGAGGGTGTTCATCGCGGGGCCGCAATCGCTGCTGGCGAAGGGAAAAAATCCGGCGCCACGGTACTGCGGGAAGTCGTCCCCGAGCGCCTGTTCCGCACCGCGATCAAGGACGTCCGTCGCGATCAGCAACGGGAAGGGCGCGTCACGCACCACCGTGGCCGGCGCAACCCTGTCTGTCAGCAACGTCATGTCCTCTCCGCCTCGCAACTCCAGCGCGCATTGGACCACTGCGCTTGCGGCTTTCAAAGCGTGAGGCCAACCGGGGGAGCGCCCGGTCCTGGCAAGGCGTACCTGCAGCAGCAGGCAAGTCCGCTGTCAGTGCAGCGGAAGGGCCAGGCCCGGGCCGGGATCCGGGCCACCGTGGGTCATGGCCCAGGCCACGCCCGCGATCAGCGCCAGGGCAAGCACGCCCCGCATCAGTGTCTCGAACCGGTCCCCACGGCCTGGCGTCTTGGCGTTCATCGGATACCCCCTCTCGGAGTGCCATGAAACTCCCATTGCAATGCCGAGTCTGAGAGCCCAGTCACAAGCCCCTGATCAGGGCCTCCGCCGGTCGCATTCAGCGGCCAATGCACAATGACCCCAAGCCATCGCAAGGAATCCCATGGACGCACGTGAACAATCGATGCTGGCCAAAGTGCCGCACGTCACGCTCGGCTTCTGGCTCATCAAGATCGCGGCAACGACCCTGGGGGAGACAGGCGGCGATGCGGTGACCATGTCGATGAACCTCGGCTACCTGGTCGGCACAGCCATCTTCGCCGCCATTTTCATCGCCTTCGTCATCGCGCAGATCGCGGCGAAGAAGTTCCACCCTTTCCTGTACTGGGCCACCATCATCGCCACCACCACGGTGGGCACGACGCTGGCCGACTATGCGGATCGTTCGCTGGGGATCGGCTACACCGGAGGCACGACGATCCTGCTCTCGTTGCTGTTGCTGTCGCTGTTCACGTGGCATCGGACACTCGGCACCATTTCGGTGGAGTCGGTGGGCGATCCGAAATCCGAAACGTTCTACTGGGTCACGATCATGTTCTCGCAGACGCTCGGCACCGCGCTGGGCGACTGGGTCGCGGACACGGCCGGCCTCGGCTACGGCGGCGGGGCACTGATCTTTTCCGGTTTGCTCGCGATCGTCGCCGCGCTGTTCTTCTGGACGAAGCTGTCGCGCACGACGTTGTTCTGGGCCGCTTTCATCCTCACGCGCCCGCTGGGCGCGGTGGTGGGCGATTTCCTCGACAAACCCATCGCCAGCGGCGGGCTCGACCTGAGCCGCTACACCGCATCGCTCGCGCTGCTGGCCTTCATGGTCGCCTGCATCCTGGTGATCCCCCAGAAGGCATCGGCCCGGGCGCACTGATCCTGCAACGCGGGACGGGAATGAACCGGACCGCGTTTGCCCCTACGATTGCGGCTGGCCCCCGCGATCCGAAGCCGATGCCCGCACGCACCACGACCAACACCGCCTACCTGAAGCGCTTCCTGGCGCGCGCGTTGCCGCTGGCCGCGCTGATCGCGATCAGCCTGGCAGCCAACGCGCAAACGCGGACTGACACCGCGCGATGGCAACGCGAGGCGCAGGCGGTCACGATCACCCGCGACGACTGGGGCATTGCGCATGTCCACGGCAGGACCGACGCCGACGCCGTGTTCGGCATGGCGTATGCGCAGGCCGAGGACGACTTCAACCGGGTCGAGACCAACTACCTCAACGCGATGGGCCGGCTCGCCGAGGCCGAGGGCGAGTCCGCGACCTGGCAGGACCTGCGACAGAAGCTCTTCATCGATCCGCTGGAATTGCAGTCGTTGTACGCGACGAGCCCAAGCTGGCTGCAGGCACTGATGATCGCCTGGGCCGATGGCCTGAACCATTACCTCGCCACCCATCCCGACGTGCACCCACGCGTCATCACGCATTTCGAACCCTGGATGGCGCTGAGCTTCACCGAGGGCAGCATCGGCGGCGACATCGAGCG
>JBBRHT010000126.1:0-6259 GCA_038222295.1 Lysobacterales bacterium | reverse complement strand
GCCCGCCGCGCCCAATCCGATGTCATGACGCGCGCGACACGGGTCGCTCCCCATCCGACTCCAAGCAGGCACCCACCGTGACCATCACGATCGCCGGATTTTCCGGGAGCCTGCGCAAGGGCTCATACAACGCCAGCCTGCTGCGCGCAGCGGCGGCGATGATGCCGGCCGACAGCCGCCTGGACCAGGGATCCATCCAGGCGTTTCCGCTGTACAACGCCGACGACGAGACCGCGCAGGGCATCCCTGCGCAGGTCACGGCACTCAAGGACGCGATCGCGGCTGCCGACGGCCTGTTGATCGTCACGCCGGAGTACAACAACAGCATCCCGGGCGTAACCAAGAATGCCGTCGACTGGTTGAGCCGCCCGCCCGCCGACATCGCGCGCGTATTCGGTGGCAAGCCGGTGGCGCTGATCGGCGCATCTCCCGGCGGTTTCGGCACGATCCTGTCGCAGAACGCCTGGCTGCCGGTGTTGCGCACGCTGGGCGCCGAATTGTGGGCCGGCGGACGCCTGATGGTCTCCGGCGCCGCCAAGGTCTTCGACGCCGACGGACACATCGTCGACGCACGCATCAACGAAGCGCTGCGCACCTACCTGCAAGGCTTCGTCGACCACCTCAAGCGGCGTTGACCGGCTTGCTCACGCCATCGCGGATCGCTGCAGTCCAGGGCACGGCCGCCAGTCGCCTGCAGCTGCCGCCCGGGTCGTGGACCACCGTGCTTGATTGCCTGTGCGAACGATTCCCGGCGATCACGCGCGATGCCTGGATCGACCGCTTCGCACGCGGTCGCGTGCTCGACGCAACAGGCAATGCCTTGGGCGTCGACGCCGCCTATCGTCTTGGCGAGGAGATCCGCTACTTCCGCGAAGTCGTCGACGAGCCGGTCATCCCATTCGAGGAGACCGTGCTGCACGTCGACGCAGACCTCGTGGTCGCCGACAAACCGCACTTCCTCCCGGTGACGCCCGCGGGACCGCACGTGCGCGAGACCCTGCTGTCGCGCCTGGTCCACCGACTCGGTAATCCCGACCTCGTCCCGCTGCACCGCATCGACCGCGACACCGCCGGCGTCGTGTTGTTTTCCGCCAATCCGGCAACGCGCGACGCGTACCAGTCGCTGTTCCGCAACCACCGCATCCGCAAGCGCTACGAAGCCATCGCCCCCGCGCTTCCCGCGCTGGCATTCCCGATCACCCGCGCCTCCCGCATCGTGCCTGGCGAACCGTTCTTCCGCATGCAGGAAGTCGAGGGCAGCCCCAACAGCGAAACCCACATCGACGTCATCCGCCGCGACGGTTGCTCATGGCACTACGCACTGGAACCCGTCACCGGCCGCAAGCACCAGCTGCGCGTGCAGATGTCAGCGCTCGGCGCCCCGATCCGCAACGACCCCAGCTATCCGCACGTCACGGCTGTCAAGGACTACTCGCGGCCATTGCAGTTGCTCGCGCGCTCGCTGGACTTCACCGATCCGCTGACCGGGCTCGAACGCCACTTCGAGAGCCGCTTCAGCCTGTGAGGCAACTGAGCGTGTCGCGCGCATCTCTCGCGGGCGGATGTCCCTCGAATCCGTCCGGCAGATTCGGCGGCATCCCCGCCTGGCTCACTGAATGGCGGGTGCGTACGGTTGCCTGCAGCGCTCACGTTGGCAGCGGTCTTTTCGCATGGAATTTCCAGCCGCGATGGCAGGATCACCCATGCGCGTGGAGTCCGTCTTGAGCAGCCCACGCGGACACCAACCACACCGATGCCGATGAGCTCGGTGCAACCGGACGGGAGGATCTCCATGAATAGCGTAATGAGACTGGCCACGGCCTTCGCGGCGGGCATTGCCGTCATGTACTACCTGGACCCGCAGACGGGTCGCCGTCGCCGGGCCATGGCGCATGACAAGAGCGTCGCCGCCGGTCACGACGTCAGGGAATTCGCACGCACCAAGAAAAAGCAGGCGGCCGATCGCGCGCGGGGCGCGGCAGCCAAGACGCGTGCGCAGCTTGCAGGCGGAGTCGTCGACGACGACGTGTTGCGCGACCGCGTGCGGTCCAGGCTGGGCCATCTGGTCGACGAGCCAATCGAGGTGGAAGTCATGGACGGGCGCGTGGTGCTGAGCAGCAATCTCTCGGCGACCCGATTCGACGAGCTCAACGATGTCGTATCCGCCATGCCGGGCGTCGTGCGTGTGGAGAGCCGCCAGACGACGCCGCCGTCACCGGACGACACCACTGCAAGCCGTGACGCGCGGCAGTAGGTGCAAGGTGTGATGTAGCGGAACACGCACCAGGCCGGTCGCGCCGCGCACGCAGGTGCGACCCTGCGATCCATCACGCTGAATGCTGCCCATGCTGCAACGTGCAACTCCCTGCCAGGTAACACGCGTTTAACGACGGCGTCCCTACCTTGGGTACCTCCGCTCCCACCAGGTCAACACATGAACGCACGAATCATCCTGCTTGGCGTCGCCTCCGCGTTGGTCCTGGGCGGCGTTGCCTCCGCACAGGCCGCCGAGCCCACCGAAGCCTCGTTGCTGGCGCAGACCAGGGTCAGCAAGGCCGATGCCGAAAAGATCGCCCTGGCCAAGGTGCCATCCGGCACGGTGAAGAGCGCCGAGCTCGAGCAGGAACACGGCGCGCTGGTGTGGTCGTTTGATATCGCAACGCCCAAGTCGCGCAACATCCACGAAATCCTGGTCAACGCCAAGACCGGCAAGATCGTCCACACCGAACTTGAAACCCCGACGGCGCAAGCCAAGGAAACCGCCGCCGACATGAAGGAGCCGCAGAAGAAATAAACCAGGGGTCAAGGCCGTCCCCCTGCCATCGGGCCCGCTTCGGTGGGCCTTTTCTTTGCGCATCCATCTGGCCGCTCGTAGTCCGTTGCGCCAGGTGCGCATCGCACCGCTATCCTGCACGCATGCGTCCTGCCAACGTCCTTCGCCCCGATGCCGTGCTGCTGCGCGTTGTCATTGGGACGGCGGCGCGCGCACCATCCTCAATGTCGGCGGCCGGAAGCCACTCACCCCGCACATCAACCTGATGGGATCGATTGGCCAGCAGGTCGCCGGCCGCACCACCGATCGTGCGCTGCTGGTGTTCCATGCCGGCGCGCAGTTCAACTATTGATTGCCGCCCGCTGACGGTGCCACGACCAGCACGCCGAAGCTGCCAGGCACCATCGGTGGCCGTCCGGTGGCGCCCGCAGGCTGCGGACTGAAGCGCGCTGCCGGCAGGTACAGCCGATGCGTGGCGGCGTCGATCGCGACGGTGCGCGCACTGGGCTGCGTGGCCAGTGTCTGCACCACATGGAAGCGATCGGGCGTGTCTTCGTGCACGACGGTGAGCGTGCCCGACTTGCCGTTTGGGATGAACACCAGTCCGCGATCGGCGTCGAACACGGCGCCGTCCGGGCCATCCTCGATCGGCACGCTGGCGACATGCGCGCCGGTGCTGGCATCGGTGACGATCATCGTCCGGTTCTGGCAGACGGAGAACAGGCGTGCGTGCGCGACATCCAGCGCCAGCCCCGACGGCTCCTCGCAACCGGGCAGCGCCCATGTCGCGACGACCTTCAGCGAGGTGGCATCGATGGCAACGACCTGCGCCTTGTCCTCGATGTTGACGAAGACGCGGCCCTTGCCGTCGCTCGCCGCGAGTTCCGGGTTGCCGTCGAAGGTGATCACGGCAACTTCGCTGCCGCTGGCCGGGTCGACCACCGAGGCATTGTTGCTGCGCGCGTTGAATACGAAGAGTTTGTCGGAGAAGCCGTCAAGCAGCACCGCATCGGGTGATTGCCCGCTGACGGGGATGTCCCGCAACCGCTGCAGGCTGGCGAGGTCGAATTCCGTCAGCGTGTTGGCATGGCCATTGGTGGTGAACCCATGCCCGATCGCTGGCACGATCGCGATGCCGTGCACGCGGTCGGTGCCGGCAAGCTCCCCGACCAGGTGCCCGTCGCGCGTATCGACAACCTGCACGCGGTCGCTGCGGCTGAGAAACAAATGGCCGCGTTGTGCATCCAGCGCCAGCAGGTCCCATCCGCCTGGTCCGGCGACAAACCAGGTTGCCTCGACGGCGTAGGCAGTCGGCGACGCCGCTGGCACATGCGCGCAGCCAGCCAGCGCCAACAGCAACACGCACAGGACAGGCTTGGTCATCGATGGCATGGGCACGGCTCCGGCAGGGCAGGGGGCGGAACGGCGAATCCTACCCGCACAGCGCCATGCCGGTCAGACAGCGGGATCGCCCCCGACCACCACGTCCTTCTTCGTCACCGACAAGTACACCACCAGCGCGAGGATCGCGACCAGGAACAACGCACTCGTCCCGACCGTGCCCAGTGCCAGGCCGCCGTCGGCACGCGGCTGCGACAGGTAGTCGCCGATCGATGCACCCAGTGGCCGCGTCAGGATGTAGGCGAACCAGAACGCGAAGATCGCATTCAGCCCAAAGCGCAGGTGCGCGATCGCGGCCACGGCGATCAGGCCGCCCCAGATCGCAGCCGACAGCAGATAGCCGACCTGCCAGCGCTCCGCCACCAGGTCGCCGGCCGCGGTGCCCAGCGCAAAGGTGAACAGGATCGCCAGCCAGTAGAAGGTCTCGCGCCGCGTGCTGTCGATGAAGCGCACCGACAGCGTGTGCTCCACCATCCACCAGGCGATGAAGGTGACCGCGAGCAACGCACTGAACACCAGCGTGGTGGTGACCAGCGACACGCCCATGTTGTCGCTGAGGTTGTCGGTGATCAGCGTGCCGACGATGCTCAGCAGCACCACCGCCAGCCAGTACAGGCCGGGGATGTAACGCCGCGCGCGGAACTCGAACGCCAATGCGACGACCAGCAGCCCGCCCATCAGCCACGTCGTCCGTGTCAACCCCAACCCGAGGTTGATGTTGAGGAAGTCGGCGAAGGTCTCGCCCACCGTGGTGCACAGCACCTTGATGATCCAGAAATAGGCGGTGATCTCCGGCACCTTGTTGAGCATCGCGCGCATGCCGCGCGCCCGTGTCGCACCATCGCCCTGCTGCATGCCGGCCGCTCCCATTCAGTGGCCGCCATGGGACCGGTTGCCGGGTTACACCGCCGTGAGGGGGAGTGCGGCGGCGGTTCGTCCGACGACGGTTGTGACACCGACGTGGCCATTGCCCCTTTCCGGTGCAACGCTGCCCCGCGCAGCGGCAGCATTGCCGGTGGAAGCGACACCGCTGCCGCTGCGACCGGCACCCGTGCCGATTTTTTCGCCATCGTCTCGACTGCCGACCGGCACCGCTGGCGCTTTTTTCCGGCACCGCTGCCGTTCCAACCCGCACCGCTGCCACCGCGAGCGGCATGCATGCCGCTGCGTGCGCCACGCGACGCGTTTGCAGCCGCGTCGGCCGGGCACCCGTCAGCACCGCTCGGCGCGCCAGCCAGCCACGAACCCGTTCCCCGTCTCAAGTACTCGCAGAAGACTCCAGGCCATTGCAGGCGTGCGCATCCGTGCCCGTCGACGGGGGCACGTCGAGTGCTGTGCGGGTTATGTCATCGATCACATCCATGCGATGAAACACCGCGGGGCGGAGATCCGTCCAACATGCATTGGCAGACGAAATCGGCGGCGTTGACCAAGGATCGCTGGGAGTCGGGCCAGGCGTCGCAACGTCGGTCGCCGCTACGCGATCCGTGGGAACATGCTGTATTCAGGTGCTGGTGAACCTGAACCATAGCCGTGGCATTCACCGCACGGTGACCATTCCGTCACAGGTTCGGGGGCCGCGGTCAGGCTGCAAGCAAACGGGAGTGTGGGCGCATGCAGATCGGCACGATTCTCCATATCGATTCACGCGGGCACGTCACGGTGCAGATCCCCGGGCGGGTCGTGCATGCGCGGATCCTGAGTGGCGGTGGCCAGCGTGGCGACACGGTGGAGGGCTACATGGCGCCCGGCATCTGCACCTGGATGCACACCCGGCACCGCCGCATGATTGTCGACGTGGAATCGGCGTACACCGGACGCGATGCCGCTGCGTGAGTCGTGGGCGCGGGGATATGCCGGTTTGCCAGGCTTTCGCTCAGGAACGAGCCATCCCGGATGGTCCACCATGCGACGTCGCTTGGACGCGTAGACGAGCCCCCGCCTTTGGCGTCGACGTTGGCGCACGCTGCCGCAACCAGCTCCCCATTTCGTCGGCCGTCATCGGCTTGGCCACGTGATAGCCCTGGATGCTGTCGCACTGCGGAAGGAAAAATTCCGCTTGCGTGGCGGCCTCGACGCCCTCGG
>JBBRHT010000125.1:0-6267 GCA_038222295.1 Lysobacterales bacterium | reverse complement strand
ACCGCGGTGGTGTGCAGCTCCTGGTCGGGCAGGTTGACCGGGCCGTAGCCGATGTTCTCGTGGGTGTAGTAACGGATTTTCTTATAGCCGGCCACGCGCCGCACGACGTGCACCTCGCCGTGGCTGGCGTCGCCACGTCCGGCCGCGCAGCCGTCGAAGCGTTCGAGCACCTTGAGCCTGGTGTAGTCGATCGAGTCGGTGTAGTAGTCGACGTGCGTGCGCGTGACGTAGGCCTTGCGCCCATCCCAGTCCAGCTGCTCGACCTGGTAGGGCGTGGACTGCACCATGTGGATTGCGCCTTCGTACAACGTCAGCGCCGCCGCGGAGTAATCGACCTCCGCGATGATCACTTGCTTGCCATTGGTGCGGTCGACCACGACGAAGTTGCCGTCGGCGACCGAGCGCAGCGACACCGCGTTGGCCGGATAGCTGTCGGCGATCCATTCCCAGCGCTCGCCTTCGCGATGCACGACCTCGGTTTCGGCCAGCGCCTCCAGGTACACCTCGGGCTCGATCGGGCCGAACAGCTCGCGCACGCCGAACGGCAGCTCGAACGCGGCGCAGCGGATGTGGTCGAACAGGATCAGCGGCTGGTCCGGTGCGATGCGCGCGTGTTCCGGCGGCGCGTCGGCGAAGAAATCCGGATGCCGCACCACGTACTGGTCGAGCGGCTGCGAATTGGCGACCAGCACGCCCAGCGATGGCTGCTGCCGGCGTCCGGCACGACCGAAGCGCTGCCAGGTCGCCGCCACCGTGCCCGGATAACCGTTGAGCACGACGACGTCGAGGCTGCCGATGTCGACGCCGAGCTCCAGCGCGGACGTGCTGATGATCCCGTCGATGCGGCCGTCGCGCATGTCGCGTTCGGCGGCGCGGCGCTCGGTCGGCAGGTAACCGCCGCGATAGGCGCGGATGCGCGGCGGCTTGCGCGGATCGTGGTCGAACACGTCCTTCAGGTATTTGGTCAGCACCTCGACCATCAGCCGACTCGAAGCGAACACCAGCGTCTTGAGTCCCGATTTGATCGCGATGCGCGCGATGCGGTTGCTCTGCGAGCGCGCCGATGCGCGCAGGCCGAGGTCGGCGTTGACCACCGGGGGATTCCACAGCAGCACGTGCCTGTCGCCGGTCGGCGCGCCGGACTCGGTGATCGCATGCACGGTGTCCTCGATCAGCGCCTGCGCGTGCTCGCGCGGATTGCCGATGGTCGCCGAGCACAGGATGAACTGCGGCCGCACGCCGTAGAACGCGCAGATGCGCTTGAGCCGGCGCAGCACGTTGGTGACATGGCTGCCAAACACGCCGCGGTAGGTATGGATCTCGTCGATGACGACGTAGCGCAGGTTCTCGAAGAACTGCGCCCACTTGGTGTGATGCGGCAGGATCGCCTGGTGCAGCATGTCCGGATTGCTGACCACGATGTCGCCGTGCAGCCGGATCGCCTGGCGCGCATCGCCGGGCGTGTCGCCGTCGAAGGTGAACGCCTTGACCCCGAGTTCGCCGGCGCGGTTGAGCGCGAGCAGTTCCGCGACCTGGTCCTGCGCCAGCGCCTTGGTCGGGAACAGGTACAAGGCCTTCGCGCGCCCGGTCATCGCCGCGGCGACCACCGGCAGCGTGTAGCACAGTGATTTGCCCGAGGCGGTCGGGGTGACGATGGCGACATGCTCACCGCGCTGCGCCGCGTCCCAGGCCTCGGCCTGGTGGCGATACAGCCGGTCGATGCCGCGCGCGGCCAATGCACGCCGCAGCGCAGTTGGGACGTCATCGGGGATCGGCGCGTAGTCGCCCTCACGACCCGGAACAGTGAAGTGGCCGGTGATCCGGTCGCCGTAGCGGCGGGCGAGTGCCCGTGTGAGGGATGCCCCATCACCGCGACCGGGACTTTCCTCGCGCACCGTGAGCGCGCGTTCCTCGTCGTCGTCGCGGGTCAGTGCGTATACGGATTCCATCGGTGTTCCCGTCGGCGAGGTGGGCTGCAGTGGGCCGGATGGACGTCGCAGGCGCTGAGATCGGGCTTACGCGATGGGCAACTCCTGCTCCGCGACCGATCGCATCGTCATCGCGTGCAGATCCGCATCCGTCGGCACGCCGATGCCCTTCGCCGAGTCCTGCGTGTACGGCGTCACGTGCGCGGGTGGCACCGGCAGCGGATGGCCGAGCAGGCGCGTCAGCGCGGCGCCGGGCGATCGGCCTAGACTGCGGACGTCCCATCGCGCCGAGGCGCCATGTCCGAACGCATCCACAACGCCGGCCTGCGCGCGCGCCTGATGTCGGCCGACGCCGCCGCCGCGCTGATCCAGCCCGGCGACACCGTCGCCATGAGCGGCTTCACCGGCGCCGGTTACCCCAAGGCCGTGCCGCAGGCGCTGGCCGCGCGCATCGCGCGCGCGCACGCCGCCGGCGAGGCCTTCCAGGTGCAGGTGCTCACCGGCGCATCGACCGCGCCCGAACTCGATGGCGTGCTCGCGCGCGCGCGCGGCATGGAACTGCGGCTGCCCTACCAGTCCGATCCGACCGTGCGCGACTGCATCAACGCCGGCGAGCTGGAGTACATCGACCTGCACATCAGCCAGGTCGCGCAGGACACCTGGTTTGGTTTCTTCGGTGACGTCGAGGTCGCGCTGGTCGAAGTGACGGCCATCCTGGAGGACGGAAGCCTCGTGCCGTCGTCCTCGGTCGGCAACAACAAGACCTGGCTGGATCGCGCCAGCAAGGTCATCCTCGAGGTCAACCACTGGCAGCCGGTGGCGCTGGAGGGCATGCACGACATCTACACCGGCACCGCGCTGCCGCCGCATCGCGTGCCGATCCCGCTGCTGCGTCCGGACGACCGCATCGGCGAGCCGACCCTGCGCTGTGATCCGGACAAGGTTGTCGCCGTGGTCGAGACCCACGCCCCCGACCGCCACACCGCCTTCAATCCGGCCGACGACACGTCGCGTCGCATCGCCGGCCACCTGCTGGAATTCCTTGCGCACGAGATCCAGCGTGGCCGCCTCTCCCCGCAATTGCTGCCGCTCCAGTCGGGCGTCGGCAACATCGCCAATGCGGTGCTCGCCGGCCTCGCCGACAGCGGCTATCGCGATCTGACCGCGTTCACCGAGGTCATCCAGGACGGCATGCTCGCGCTGCTGCGGCAGGGTGTGCTGCGCAGCGCGTCGGCGACGTCGTTCTCGCTCAGCGAGGCGGCGCTCGCCGAATTCAACGCCAACATCGCCTTCTATCGCCAGCGCATCGTGTTGCGCCCGCAGGAAATTTCCAACCACCCTGAATTGATCCGCCGCCTGGGCTGCATCGCCATGAACGGCATGATCGAGGCCGACCTCTACGGCAACGTCAACTCCAGCCACATCGCCGGCAGCAGGATCATGAACGGCATCGGCGGCAGCGGCGACTTCGCGCGCAACGCCTACCTGTCGGTCTTCATGGCGCCCAGCACGGCCAAGGGCGGCGCCGTCTCCTCGCTGGTGCCGATGGTCAGCCACGTCGACCACACCGAGCACGACGTCATGGTCCTGGTCACCGAACGAGGCCTCGCTGACCTGCGCGGCCTGTCACCCAAGCAACGCGCGCGACAGGTCATCGCGCACTGCGCGCATCCGGATTACCGGCCGCTGCTGCAGGACTATTTCGATCGCGCCTGCAGGGAGAGCTATGGCAAGCACACGCCACATCTGCTGAAGGAGGCGCTGAGCTGGCATGAGCGGTTCGTGGAGACGGGGAGCATGAAGGCGCCCGCCACGTGATGGCGATGGCCGGTGGGTGGCGGGAATCGCACACGTCGCCGCGTTGGGCCGTCGGCCGCTGCCGGTAGAATCGGTCGCCCCAGCAGCGACGTTGCCATGCTCCGGCTCACCGACATCAAGCTTCCGCTCGACCACGACGCCGCCGCGCTGCCCACGGCGATCGTCGCGCGCCTGGGAATCCATGCCGACGAGCTGACGGGCTTCAGCATCGCCAAGCGCAGTCATGACGCGCGCAAGCGCGGCGCGATCAGCTGGATCTATTCGGTCGACGTGGACACGCCGCGCGAGCCGGACATCCTGCGGCGCCTGCCGCTGGATGCGCAGGCGGCGCCGTTCGCGCGCGATGCGGACGGCGGCAAGGCCATGAAGACGCCCGACACGACCTACCGGTTCGTGGCGCGTGCTTCGGAGCATCCCGCGTTGCGGCCGATCGTCATCGGCATGGGGCCGTGCGGGTTGTTCGCGGCGCTGGTGCTGGCGCAGATGGGATTCCGGCCGATCGTGCTGGAGCGTGGCAAGGAAGTGCGCGAGCGCACCAGGGACACCTGGGGGCTGTGGCGCCGGAAGATCCTCAACCCGGAATCCAACGTGCAGTTCGGCGAGGGCGGCGCCGGCACCTTCTCCGATGGAAAGCTGTACAGCCAGATCAGCGACAGGCACCACCATGGACGCAAGGTGCTGACGGAATTCGTCGCGGCCGGAGCGCCGGCTGAGATTCTTTACGTCAGCAAGCCGCATATCGGCACCTTCCGGCTGGTGTCGATGGTCGAGCACATGCGCGCGACGATCGAGTCGCTGGGCGGCGAGATCCGCTTCAGCCAGCGCGTCGACGACCTGCTGGTCGAGAGCGACATCGCCGGAACGCGTCACGTGCGCGGCGTGGTGCTGGCCGATGGCACGCAGCTGCGCGCCGACCACGTGGTGATCGCGCTGGGGCATAGCGCCCGCGACACCTTCGCGATGCTGCATGCGCGCGACGTCTACATGGAGGCGAAACCCTTCTCGATCGGCTTGCGCATCGAGCATCCGCAGTCGCTGATCGACCAGGCGCGCTTCGGTCCGCAGGCCGGGCATCCGCTGCTGGGCGCCGCCGACTACAAGCTGGTGCACCACTGCCGCAACGGGCGCTCGGTCTACAGCTTCTGCATGTGCCCCGGCGGCTCCGTGGTCGCCGCGGCGAGCGAGCCCGGCCGCGTGGTCACCAACGGCATGAGCCAGTACTCGCGCAACGAGCGCAATGCCAACGCGGCGATCGTCTGCGGGATCACGCCGGAGGATTACGCCGCGTATGGCGACGGTCCGCTTGCCGGCATCGGCCTGCAACGGCATTGGGAATCGCTGGCGTTCGAGCTGGGTGGCGGCGACTACACAGCGCCCGGACAACTGGTCGGCGATTTCCTCGCCAACCAGGCCTCGACGCACTTCGGTACGGTGCTGCCGTCCTACACGCCGGCGGTGCGTCCGAGCAACCTCGATGGGTCGCTGCCGCGCTACGCGATCGATGCCATCCGTGAAGCGCTGCCGGCCTTCGACAAGCAGATCCGCGGCTTCGCCATGCACGACGCATGGCTCACGGGCGTGGAGACGCGCACGTCGTCGCCGCTGCGCATCACCCGCGGCGAGGACGGACAGAGCCTCAACACGCGCGGCCTGTACCCGGCCGGGGAAGGCGCGGGTTATGCCGGCGGCATTCTTTCGGCCGGCGTTGACGGCATCCGCATGGCCGAGGCGGTGGCGCGCTCGCTGGTGACGGCCGGCCAGGCACGCGCGATCGGGTGACGGCGCCGGCGCGCGGCCGCGTGCACAATCCCCGCCATCGCTGATCGGATGGAGTCGACATGAAACCCAGGTACAACGGCAGGCCCGAGCCCGACGACGGCCAGCGCCGGCTCGCGGTGCTGATCGATGCGGACAATGCGCAGCCCTCGGTGATCGAAGGCCTGCTGGCTGAAGTCGCCAAGTTCGGCGTGGCCAGCGTCAAGCGCATCTATGGCGACTTCACCTCCACCCGCGCCACGCAGTGGAAGCAGAAGCTGCTGGAGCATTCGATCAACCCGGTGCAGCAGTTCGCCTACACCAGCGGCAAGAACGCGACCGACAGTTCGCTGATCATCGATGCGATGGACCTGATGTACACCGGGCGCTTCGACGGCATGTGCCTGGTGTCCAGCGACAGCGACTTCACCCGCCTGGCGCAGCGCGTGCGCGAGGAAGGCCTGACCGTGTACGGCTTCGGCGAGCGCAAGACACCCGATGCATTCGTGCAGGCCTGCGACAAGTTCATCTACACCGAGGTGCTGCGCGCGGAAGTCGCGCCGGGTGCACCGGCGAAGAGCCGGCCGGCAAAACCGGCGACGAAGGCGCTGGCGGGCGCAGCGAAGGAAGCCGCGCCAGCGCCTGCTGCCACGGCGCCGGCAGCAACCAAGGCCGCCGTGTTGCCGCTGCCGCTGGAACTGCTGCGACGCGCGATCGAGGAAGCGTCCGACGAGCAGGGTTGGGCGCACCTGGGCGCTGTCGGCAG
>JBBRHT010000124.1:0-6279 GCA_038222295.1 Lysobacterales bacterium | reverse complement strand
GCAGCCATCCTGCCGACGGCAACCAGCAAGGCAAGGCACCGGGCGTTGCTCCGCTTGCCATGTCGAGCAATCGGCCTGGAATGCCGTGATCGATATTCGCGGGGCAGCTGCGAACGTCTACTCCAACCCGACGCCCCGTCGCAGGTTGGAGCGATGGCGGCTTCACGAGTTCTGAACGCTGCTGCTATAGCCTCACCTGGCCACGGTAGCCGTGCACGCCCGCACTCGACAGATCCTTCTCGCGACTGTCGCAGGGCATACCTCCCGGACGGCCATGCCGGCTCCGAGTCCCCTGCGCTCGTTGACGGGCTAGCCACATCGCCTACGCCCGCCTGGCCACCAGCGAGGAACGCCAGAGCCTTGCGCGTTTCGGCGACGACTATCGCCGTTACATGACCGAAGTGCCGCGCTTATCCCGCCCTTGGGCAGGACTGCATACCTGCTTCATAAGGAACTCGCGAAATGAATGCAAGCAATGCAGCCCCCATGAGAAAAAGAACGTGGCCGGTCCGGAAGATGCTTACGGAGGGCTGCGCCAGAACACTGGAACGGGCAGTCGCCGCATTGCCGGGTGTGCAATTGGCGGTTGCGAACTACGCTAGCGGCTCCTTGCAGATCGAATACGACCCGGCAAGCATCGAACCGCATGCCGTGGTCGAGGCGGTGCGTCGCTGCGGCTTCGACTGCAACGACGAGGCCGGTGCGGTCAATGCGCCCGCAGCCGGGCATGCGCGCGCTGTCCCTGTGCTCGGCGCCGGCGCGGACAAGGATGCGCCCACCAGAAAGACGGATGTCCATGAAGGCATGCACCATGGCGACGACCTGCATGCTGCGGCCCGGGACATGCGGCGGCGTTTCTTCGTCGCGCTGGTCTTCGGGATGCCGCTGTTTGTGTGGTCGCCGATGGGCTTGTTCGAACCGCCGCCCCCGCCGTTCGGACTGGACAAGCAGGTCTGGCTTTTCCTGATCGCCTCGGGCGCATTGCTCTATCCGGGGTGGCCGTTCTTCACCGCTGCCATCCGATCCTTGCGCCAGGGTGTGTTCGACATGGCGGTATTGGTCCTGCTCAGCGTGGGAACCGGCTACCTGTTCAGCATCGGTGCCACGTTCTTTTTCACGGGCGCCGATTTCTACGAAGCCACCACGGTCCTGCTGATCTTCGTCCTGCTTGGACACTGGTTGGAGATGCGGGCCCGCGCTGGTGCCTCGGATGCGATGAAGTCGCTGCTCAAGCTGTCGCCGCCGCGGGCGCTGGTGCGTCGCGGCAGCGATGAAGTGGAGATTCCCACGTCTGAGGTCGTCGTCGGCGACTTGCTGGTGGTGCGCCCGGGCGCCAAGGTTCCCGTGGACGGCGAGGTGACAGAAGGCAGCTCACAGGTGGACGAGTCCATGCTGACCGGCGAATCGATGCCGATACGCAAGGATCCGGGTAGTCAAGTCGTCGGCGGCGCCATCAACAAGAGCGGTGCCTTCGTCTACCGGGCGACCAAGGTCGGGGCCGACACCGCGCTGTCGCAGATCATCAAGCTGGTGCAGGACGCCCAGAACTCGAAGGCGCCGGCGCAACTGCTCGCCGATCGTGCATCGCAGTGGCTGGTGATCGCGGCGATCGGCATCGGTTTGCTGACCTTCGCTGTCTGGTTCTGGTGGATTGGACAATCGCTGTTGTTCGCCGTCACGCTCACCATCACGGTGTTCGTGATCGCATGTCCCGATGCACTGGGCCTGGCTACGCCGATGGCGATCATGATCGGTACTGGATTGGGCGCTCACCACGGCATCCTGTTCAAGCACGCCGAAGCCATCGAGCAGAGTGCACGGCTGGATGTGGTGATCTTCGACAAGACCGGCACGTTGACCGTCGGCAATCCGGAAGTGGTCGAGATCGTAGCGGCGCCGGGACGCAATGAGGACCAGGTGATGGCCCTGGCCGCGGCGGTGGATGCGCATTCCGAACACCCGCTGGCACAGGCCATTGTCAAGCGCGCCGGGAAGGTCGAGCAGCGTGCTATCGGCTTCACCAATATCGACGGCCGCGGTGCGACCGGTACCGTCGACGGCGAGCGCGTGCTGCTGGGCAACCGCCTGCTGATGGACGATTCCGGCGTCGCCATCGGACAGCTCGAGCAGGAGGCCGCGCGCCTGCAGGGCGGAGGACGCACCGTTGTCCACGTCGGCCTGGGCAGCGAAGTGATCGGACTGATCGCCATCGCCGATGCGATCCGCCCCAGTTCCCGCGCGGCTATCGACGCGCTGCACGAGCGGCAGATCAAGGTCGCAATGATCACCGGCGATAACCGTGGCACTGCTGAGCGCGTTGCAGCGGAACTCGGCATCGACATCGTGCTGGCGGATGTGCTGCCGGGAGGAAAAGCCGACGAGGTCAAGAAGCTCCAGGCACAGGGCAAGCGCGTGGGCATGGTCGGCGATGGCATTAACGACGCTCCGGCCCTGACCCAGGCCGAGGTCGGGTTTGCCATCGGCGCCGGCACCGACGTGGCGATCGACAGTGCGGACATCGTGCTGATGCGCAGCGATCCCTTCGACGCGGTCCGGGCCATCGGCATCGCCCGCGGCACGCTGCGCAAGATGCACCAGAACCTGGCCTGGGCGGTCGGCTACAACGTACTCGCATTTCCGCTGGCCGCCGGTGTGCTCTACCCCTTCGTGCTGTCGCCCGAGATTGCTGCGCTGTCGATGTCCGGAAGCTCGGTGATCGTTGCGGTCAATGCCCTGCTGCTCAAGCGCATGCGCCTGGATGCTCAGTCGCCCGCAACGCCCGCAACGCCCGCAACGCCCGATGCCGAAGCAAGCATCGCGTCTTCCCCTTGATTGCTGAACAAGACCCTACGTCATGGCGACCAATGCGAACTTGACCCTTCAATTCCTGAGCGCGGCGGGCACCGTGACCGGATCCCGCTATCTGGAGGCGTACCGATGACCTCGAGTGTTTGCATTCGTCTGGAGCGTTGCCACAGACGATGCTGCGTTTCGATGCAATCGAATCGCAGGTGTAAGGCGACGATGCAACGACCCATCCATCCAGAGAGACCATCATGTTGAATCTTCGTCTCGTTGCGACTGCTACCGCTTTATTCACGACCTTGAGTTACTTGCTTGGTCTACAACGCGCTACATCGCCGGATGGCGGTCAAGACAACGCAATGAACCGGGTATTGCTGCCCCACCCGCTGCAGCGGGGCCGGGCCGAGCAAATGGCTGTCCCGCTGCAGGCCCGGCTGGACTGGCGTCCTTTCTCCCAGGCGCTGAATCCCTGGTCGCCATCGATGATGCGCTGGCAGGCGCCGACACGGCCATCGTGGCGAGCCTAGCCGATGCCAGCGCGAAACTGGTCGGACGTTCATCGGGTCGAACCGAGGCGCCGACCCTGCCATGAACGATGCGATGTCACCGGCACCCGGCAATACCGATCCTGCTCTGACGGACTTCGGCGAAACAAGGCTGGATACCTTGCAGCGCCACGCCTTCGAGTATTTCCCGCATCAGACCAGCTCGCTCAACGGCCTGGTTGCCGACAAATCGCAGCGCGGCTCGCCCGCGAGCATCGCGGCCGTAGGCTTTGCGCTGGCTTGCTATCCAGTCGGCATCGCGCGTGGCTGGATGACTCGCGCCGATGCGGTCGAGCGCACCCTCGCGGTCCTGCGCTTCTTTCGAAACAGCCCCCAGGATGCGACGCCGAATGCGACCGGATACAGGGGCTTCTATTACCACTTTCTGGACATGATGACGGGTCGCCGCGCCGGGCGTTGCGAGCTGTCGACCGTCGATACCGGTTTCCTGCTGGCCGGCATGCTGGCCGCCGCCGGTTTCTTCGATCGGGACGACGAGCAGGAGCGCGAAATCCGGAATCTCACCGAAATGCTGTATCGACAGGCCGACTGGCAGTGGGCCTGCAATGGCGGCGCGACCCTGACTCACGGCTGGAAGCCAGAAAGTGGCTTCCTCCCCTACCGCTGGCAAGGTTATGACGAGGCGTTGCTGCTGTATGTGCTGGGCTTGGGCTCGCCGACGCATCCGCTGCCGGCGGAAAGCTATTCAGCGTGGGCTTCCAGCTATCAATGGAAAACGGTCGACGGCTATGGGTGTCTCTATGGCGGACCGCTGTTCATCCACCAGTATTCGCACTGCTGGCTCGATCTGCGCGGCATCCAGGATGCCTTCATGCGCGACAAGGGGATCGATTACTTCGAGAACAGCCGCCGCGCGACTTACGCCCAGCGCGCCCACGCAATTCGCAATCCGCTGGAGTTCGCGGGCTATGGCGCCAATTTCTGGGGACTGACGGCGAGCGATGGCCCCGGCCCGACGACACTCATGATTGGCGGCATCAAGCGCAGATTCTTCGACTACATCGCCCGCGGGGCGCCGTACGGTCCCGACGACGGAACGATCGCCCCTTGGGCCGTAGCCGCCTCGTTGCCCTTCGCGCCGGAGATCGTGCTCCCTACGATCCGCCATTTGCAGGATGCGTATCCGCAGGCGAGTGGGAAGTACTGCTTCCGCTGCAGTATCAACCCGACTTATTCCATTGACTCGGAGGCCGATGTTCCCTGGACCTCGGATTATCACTTCGGCATCAACCTGGGCCCGGTCGTGATGATGTGCGAGAACTTTCGCTCAGACCTGATATGGCGACTGATGCGCGCCTGTCCCCACATCAAGACCGGGCTGAAGCGTGCAGGCTTCACCAACGGATGGCTGTGAAATCCTCACGTGCCATTGCTGACGATCCCGTCATACGAATACTGAGGAAATCCGACCATGAATTGCCCAACGACCGCACTGACGCCGGAACTGCTAGACCGAATGGATGCCTATTGGCGTGCGACAAACTATGTTTCCGTCGGCCAGATCTACCTGCGCGACAACCCATTGCTGAAACGGCCGCTGGCACTGTCAGACGTGAAGGCGATGCTGCTTGGGCACTGGGGAACAACGCCGGGGCAGAACTTCATCTACGTGCATCTGAACCGCATCATCAAGCAATACGATCTGGACATGATCTACATCTCCGGCCCCGGTCACGGCGGCCCGGCGGTGGTCGGCAATACCTACCTGGAGGGCACCTACAGCGAGATCTACCCCGAGATCAGCCAGGACGAGGCTGGGCTACAGAAGCTCTTCAAGCAGTTCTCGTTCCCCGGCGGTATTCCAAGTCACGCCTCGCCGGAGACGCCTGGGTCGATCCACGAGGGCGGCGAACTTGGCTACTCGCTCAGTCACGCGTTCGGTGCGGCGTTCGACAACCCCGATCTGATCGTCGCCTGTGTCGTCGGTGACGGTGAGGCCGAAACCGGTCCACTGGCGACGGCGTGGCATTCCAACAAGCTTCTCGATCCCGCGACCGACGGCACGGTGCTGCCTATCCTGCATCTGAACGGCTACAAGATCTCCAACCCGACAATCCTGGCGCGTATCACTCACGAGGAACTGGAACAGTTGCTGCGCGGCTACGGCTGGACGCCCCACTTCGTGGAGGGAGACGACCCTGCGTTGATGCACCAGGCGATGGCCGCGACGCTGGACACCGCCGTGGATGAAATCAGGACGATCCAGCAACGGGCCAGAGTCGCCGGCGACCTCACTCGCCCACGCTGGCCGATGATCGTGGTCAAGTCTCCCAAGGGCTGGACGGGACCGAAGATGGTGGACGGTGTGCAGGTCGAAGGCACCTTCCGGGCGCATCAGGTGCCGCTGTCGGATCCCGCCACCCATCCCGAACACCTCGCACAGTTGGAAGACTGGCTGCGCAGCTACCGACCCGACGAGCTGTTCGACGATAGCGGCCGTTTCAGGCCCGAGTTGGCCGAACTCGCCCCGACGGGTGAGCGGCGCATGGGCGCCAATCCGCATGCCAATGGCGGCATTCTGCTGCGCGATCTGAGGATGCCGGATTTCCGCGACTACGCGGTGGAACTGCCCGCGCCAGGCGTTCTGGGTATCGGCGACACGAGTGTGCTCGGCCCCTTCCTGCGCGATGTGGCGAATTTGAACCAGAAGGCACGCAATTTCCGGGTGTTCGGACCCGACGAGACGCTCTCCAACAAGCTGGGCGCGCTGTTTGAAGCGACGAATCGCCAATGGGACGCCGCCACTGCACCCAATGACGAATTTCTGGCGCCCAGCGGACGCGTGGTGGACTCGATGCTCAGCGAGCACCAGTGCGAAGGCTGGCTCGAAGGCTACCTGCTGACCGGACGACACGGGCTGTTCAACTGCTACGAGGCCTTCATCCACATCATCGATTCGATGTTCAAC
>JBBRHT010000123.1:0-6295 GCA_038222295.1 Lysobacterales bacterium | reverse complement strand
GGTCACGCAGGTACAGCTTGAGTTCGGCGACGGCAACGTTCGCCACCCGGCCGCGCGACAAGGGTTGCAGCACGCGATCCAGCCATCGCAAGCGACGGCCGCTGCGCGATGTCGCCAGCGCCGTCGCCGGGCCGCGGCTCGCAGCCCAGTCCAACCACGGCGCCGCCAACAGCACGCCGCCCACCGCAAATGCCACCCACAACAGTCGCCCGAGGACGTCCATCGCGCGCACCGGCCAGTGTTTCCAGGGGAAGACCACCTGCACCGGCTTGCGCGGCGAACCGACAGCGAAGGCGAATCGTTGCGGGAGCCCGGTTTGCGCTTCGCGCACCCGATGGAAATCGCGCGCCGCCAGCACCATGCCACCCGGATCACTGACCCAGCCGGCCTGCAGCACCGACGACGGGACGTCCAGTCGCGATCCGAACACCCCCAGCACAGCGAGCCACACCAGGAAAAACAGGACGTTGCCCGCGGTGCGACGCAGGAACGGCAACAGGTCAAACCAGATCGCCGCCATCGAGGTCACCGCAAGCCCCGGCAGGCTCAGCAACAGCGCCGGCTTGACCAGTTCAAACAAGTCGATCGAGCGGTCTTCGGCGCGGACGAGTTGCGCCACCACGCCGACACCCAGCGCGACGACGATGATCACGACGAAAATCACCATGTGACTGGCCCATTTCGCCAGCAGGTATCCGCCACGTGTCATCGGCGTCGCCACCAGCAGCTGCCACACGCGTGTGTCGAAGTCGCGTACCAGGGTCCCACGCACCAGGTAGAAGCCGCCCAGGTTGAGCAGCACGCTGGAGACCATGGCAAGCGCCATGCCCACCCATGCGCTGGAATATGCGCCTCGCGCACCACCCGCGAGGCTGAGGATCGTGTAGCTCGAATCGGGCGGCGGAATGCATGCCCACGCGAGCATGCTCATGCCAAGCAGCATCACCCAGAAACGCGCGCCGCGCGTGCGTTCGCGCAGGTCGGCCCACAGGATGGCGACGAAGCGATGCCGGGCGCCCATCTCAATGCCGCCTGGCGTCGGCGCCGAGCAACCAGGTATAGGCGTCCTCGAGCCCGGGCACGACCGGCTGTGCATCCGCGTGCGGCGCCGACTCACCGACCACCCGTACCCGGATGCCGTCGATGCCACGCAGCGACGCGCAGACGACGTATTTCGCGCGCACGTCGGCCAACTGATTCTCCGCAATGGTCCACTCCCACACATGCCCATCGGCCTGCGCGAGCAGTTGCATGGGGCTGCCATGGAAGCGCAGGCATCCCGCGGACAGGATCGCCAATGCGCTCGCGCTGGCCTCGACATCGGACACGATGTGCGTGGACAGGATCACCAGGCGTCGCCCGGCGAGGTCCGTCAGCAGGTGCCGGAAGCGCATTCGCTCTTCCGGATCCAGGCCCACCGTTGGCTCATCGACGATCAGGAGCGAGGGATCATTGAGCAGGGCTTGCGCGATGCCCACGCGCTGTCGCATGCCGCCGGAGAACTCTCCCAGTCGACGCTCCGCCGCGTCGCCGAGGCCGACGAGCGCCAGGCAGGTGTCGACACGCTCGCCCGCCAGCTTGCGCGGCAAGCCTTTCACCGCAGCAAGGAAGGCCAGGAATTCGCGTGCGCTCAACGATGCGTAGACGCCGAAATCCTGCGGCAGGTAGCCCAGCGCAACGCGCAGGGCGTCGGGCTCGCGCGCGATGTCGACGCCGTTCCAGGTCACCGTCCCCGATGTGGGTCGCGCCAGGGTCGCCAGGATCCGCATCAACGTCGACTTGCCGGCGCCATTGGGACCCAGCAGGCCCAGGATGCCCGGGCCCAACTCCAGGTCCAGCCCGCAGACTGCACGGCGCCCGCCCGGATACTGATAGCTCACTCCATTCACCGCCAGCGCGCATTCCGACACGATCCGTCCCCGCGAAGGGCGTCCGGCGGAGCGCCGGGATCTGCCCATGTGCCGGTAGTGTAGTTATGTATAACACCTAAACACATAGGCCATCGGACAGGGGCCTATCCGCCCCGGGGGACCCGGCCGATGGGCCCAGGAAGCGCGGGATTCAGACGTCGCGGTCAGGCGAGGGCATCGGCAAGGACACCCGCCCCGCTGCCCTGCGCTTCCCGCGCGACCACGCATTCGAGCGCCGCGAAGCAATCGCCATCGATCGCCGGTCCGACCGCCGCGCGCATGATGTCCAAGGTCTGCGCGACCGGCGTCGGCGCGTGGTACGGACGTTCGGCGGTGATCGCATCGAAGATATCGGCAACGGTGATGATGCGGGTCTCCAATGCGATCTCGTGTGCCGCCAGTCCCAGTGGATATCCGGTTCCGTCCAGGCGCTCGTGGTGCGCGGACGACACCCGCGCGAGTTCGGCGAATGGCGAGATGCGCTCGAGGATCTGGCCGGTATAGGTCGCATGCAGCTGCACCGCCGCCCATTCGTCGGCGTCCAGGCGCGCGGGCTTGTCGAGGATCGTGTTGCTGACACCGAGCTTGCCGACGTCGTGCAGCACGGCGGCACGCCGCAGCCAGCGTCGCCGCGCTACACCGATTCCCAACTCTCCGGCGACGACGTCGGTGTAATGACGGACACGCTGGCTGTGTCCGGCCGTGAACGGGCTCTTGGCATCCACGACCTGGCCGTAGGCGTCAGCGATCGCATCGAGGTAGTCGTCGTCCAGCTCGACGCCGTGCCCTTCAGGCTCCAGGACCCGGACCGCGCGCTCGACGTCGTCACTGGCGAGCACCTGCCAGAAGCCGGGTGATGCGGCGACCGCGTCGAGGGCGTCAACGAGCTGCGGATCGAACCAGTCGCCCGCACGCGAGCGCGCCTCCGCCAGCGCCGCTGCGGGGCCGTCGTTGAAATGGAACACGTCCACCACCTGCGCCAGCAACGCGATGCGCGAGCCCAGTGGGATGGCATCGCCCTGCAGTCCATCCGGCCGGCCGCTGCCGTCGAAATGCTCATCCAGCCCGTGCACGCCCTGCGCGACCGACTCTGGAAACCTCAGCTGCCGCGCGATGTCGGCACCCCGGCTGCAGCGGGTCTGGATCAGCTCCTGCGCCACGGCATCGCCGTTGCGCACGATGTTGAGGATCGCGCCGACGCGCCTGCGCCAGCCGGCATGCGGTCCGGTGCGACTGACCACGAATGCCAGTACCTGCGGCGTCCCGGTGCCAACGCGTTTGAAGTCGTGCTTGAAGCTGCGGTCGTCGGTGAGATACAGCTCGCAGATGCGCGCCGCATTGCTGCTGCAGCCCAGGTCTTTCAGCAGCAGCGTGTAGTAGAGCAACCAGAGATCGTCTTCCCGGAGGCCGATCCGCCGGCCGACATGCATGCCGATCCAGCAGCAGCGCACGCAATGCCCCGCCGGCTGTCCCTCGGTGAGGTCCAGGGCGTAACTCAGCGATCCAATGAGTTCGGCGAGCTTGAGTTCCGACATGCGCGTCCCTTCCGATGCGGTCCCGAGGGTGGCCATCCTCCATGGGCGGCGTCGCTGCTGGGGGTGACCAGCCGAATGTACGTTGTCACCCCGCGCACGGATGCGCTGCATGTCGCGATACGACCCGTTGCTTCCGTGAGTGGTCGTCCCGGATGAGCCCCGGCAAACCGCAGCCCGCAGGCCTCCGACACACTTGCGGTGTTGTCCCGGGCGCAGCGATCCCGGCGAACGATGCGCGCCTGGACGCCAATCAGCGCAGGAGGGCGTGCAGGATCACGGCCGGCAACCACGTGAACAGCCCCGACAATGCGACCGAGACATAGAGCAATCCGAACACCACCGCGGACATCAGGACCACCAACAGCGCGATGACCGGTGCAAGCAGCGCCCATGCCCAGGGCGGTGGCGTCCTGCCGGTGCGCGGCGCAACGTGCGCACCCATCAGGCCCAGGGCCTTCAACCGGCGATCCAGCGACGGCGACATCGGTATGCTGGATCCGCCGAGGATGCTGCGGGCACCGATCAGCGGGCTCGGGACAACCGACAGGTGCGTGATCCAGGCGCCGAAGGCACCGTCGACCGCGGCCCCTCGTATCTTTTCCAGCGCGCTGCCGAGCGTGTCCGGGTCGCGGGTCAGCTGCACCGCGATGGCATCGGCCATGTACTTGCGCCGACGCCAGCCCAGCGCGAGCAACGGCGCGAGCAGGACACTGCACAGCATGCCGCCGAAGAAGCCACTGATGACCAGCGGGCCGGCGACGGGCATCCACGCCAGGGTGCGCCAGGGGATTTTGCCGGTGTCCGGCGGATCGTCGCGGCCGGTTTGCGTCGCCGGATCGAATGGATTGGTCAAGGCCATCGCCAGCCGTGCATCGGCATGACTGGCGCCTGGCCGCAGCGAGCGGCGCAGCAGGCGCGCAAGTCGACGGGCGGCTCCGCGGTCGGACATCGACTGGCTGAGCTTTGCGACCAGGCCGAACATGCCCAGCAAGCTCGCAATGCGCGCACCAATCCGCAGGTCGCCGTTGGCAATGGAGCCGACCAGGTGGGCAGCCACGCCCTGCAGCTCGGCGCGACTGGCACCAGCCAGCAATCCGGTGCTGACCGCGATGTTGGCGTGCGTGTCGTCGGCGCCGAAGGCGGCTGCATTGACCGCGTCGGTCCCGGTGACCCAGACCCGCGGCGGGACGATCGACGCGGCGATCGCCATTTCGGCGACGGTGTTGGCGAAGCGTTGTTCGGCGAGCACGGCCGGGTTCGGCCCGCGCGCACCGAAGATCGCGGCATCGCAGGCCATCGCCTCGCGCATCAGGCGGTCCAGCGTGCGCAACATCAGCAGCATCAGCGCCGCACCCGGAAGTGCCGCGAGCAATAGCAACTCGATCCACCGTCCCAGCGGAAACGTCGCCGGCGCATCGATCAAGCCCGACACGACATCGGTCACCCGGCCGATCAGATCGGGCATCGGCACGGCCAGGTTCACCAGGTCCAGGGCCAGCCCGATGACGGCGTAACACAGGGGCGACATCAGCACCGCCACGACCAGGGCGAGCACGATCGCGCAGGCATTGGCCAGCCATCCCAGGTAGGTCGCGCCGCGGCGATGGCGCGCGATGCTGGCGAAGAACGACTCGCGCTCGTCGTGGCTGAATTGCGGCGATGCCGGACCTGGCATCGGCAGTGGCGCGCTCACGGGCGAACCGGCCTTGTCACGTCCTGGCCCTGGCCGCATCCAACCACTTCCTGACAGTCGCACCCAGCAAAGTGAAGACCAGCAAGTGCTTGCCGCGACGGATCGTCAAGGCTGGTCCCGGAACCGCCACATCGTCGCCGACGCCCTGGCAGACGCTGTGCGCGGTGGCATCGAGGCACTGCGCGCTCATGGGTGGCTCCGGATGCGGACGGTCAGCGACGATCCTTGCGTGCCAGGTGGAACTTCACCGCATCGTCGAATCCGCTCTGCTCGTGGCCGGGCGAGAGGGAGTTGCGGATCGTCAGCGACCCCGGGTCCATCGCGCTATTGCCGATCCCGCCGAGCGCGGGATCACCGAACAGCCCGCTGCCGATATCGAATCCCAGTTTGTAGAACGGCGGGGCGTCGGGCGCAGCCACCTGGGCGAGGGCGTCGGCGGCATCGCGCACGGCGGCGACTTCCGGATCGGCCTTGGCAATGGCGGCGCCCCTGGCGGCGAGATCGGCATTGGCATTGCGGTCGATCGAGAACTGCACGGCAAGTCCGAATCCGAATTGCTCGTCGGGATCCAGGGCGTTCTGGATGGCCTGCTTGCCGGGTCCATTGGCGGTATCGCCTTCGGCCACGGCCATGCCGTAGTCGAAGCCGTTGCGGGCCTTGCCATCCGGGACTGCGTTGCGCAGCTGCGTGGCCAACGGATCCTGGCTGGCAAGCGCCTGGCCCCGCGCTGCCTTGTCGCTTCGCCAGGCTCCATCTAGCTGCGGCACTGCGGGCTGGGCAGGCGGCGCCGGCTGCGCCGCGCACTGCCTTTCAAGTGCGGGGGCCGCCGGCGAATTGCGCGCGCGCGCGGACTTGGCCGCCTCGCAGATCGTCATGCCGGAGGCCGGATTCGACGACGGCGCCACGCGGCCCAGGGCCACGGCCGGCTTGGCCGACGGCACGACCCGGCCCAACGCCATTGCCGGCCTGGCGGCCGTGGAAAGACCCGGCGACGACACCGTCGGCGGAGGCGCGGGCGCCGGGGCGGTGTCCATGCATTCGGCGGTTCCATCGCTATGCCACATCGCCATGGTCTGCGGATGCTGCTTGTCGTAAGTGCTGCCCTCGATCCGACCCTGCGGGCCGACCCTGCCGGTGTAGGCGCCAATCGTGCCGTT
>JBBRHT010000122.1:0-6296 GCA_038222295.1 Lysobacterales bacterium | reverse complement strand
GTCAATGCGGTGATGCAACCTGTCGCGTCGGCATTGTCACCGGCCGACCGCCAGGCAATGGCCAACTACTACGCCGCGATGCCGTTACCGGTAGCGCCCGAAGCCAAGGCGCCCGCGGGTGGGAGCCCTGGCGCGTGGCTGGCCAACCGAGGTCGCTGGAGCAAGGGCGTGCCCGGTTGCATCCAATGCCATGGCCCCGGTGGCATCGGCGTCGGTGACGCCTTCCCTGCCCTCGCTGCACAGCCAGCGGCCTATCTCACTGCCCAGCTCCATGCCTGGCAGGCCGGAACGCGCAGGAATGATCCACTCGAGCTCATGCGGCATGTCGCCGCGCAGTTGAGTGACGGTGACATCCAGTCCGTCGCGGACTGGTTCGCCGCGCAACCGTCCTCACTGGCGACCACGCCGTGAGACCAGCACGCACCGCAACATTGACGATGGCGTTCGTGTCCGCCGTTTTGATTGCAGGTTGCAACAGGAACGATTCCACAGGACCCGTGCAGTCGCAGCCGCCGTCCGTCGCCGGGATGTCGCACGCCCTGCCAGCGGCCGAAAACGTCGGCGCGACATTCACGCCCCCTGACGATGACGAGATCCCGACGGGGCCTTTCGGCGACATGGTGCGACACGGGCGCGATATCTTCACCGACACCGGGAAGCACGCCGCGGCCTATGTCGGCAATGGGCTGAGTTGCAGCAACTGCCACCTGGACGCTGGCCGGCTGGCGAACTCGGCTCCGCTGTGGGGCGCGTACGTGCGCTACCCCGCCTATCGAAGCAAGACCGGCCAGGTCAACGACTACATCCAGCGCATGCAGGGATGTTTTGTGTACAGCATGAACGGCAGGGCGCCGCCCGCCGACAGCCCGGAGATGCTGGCGCTGGAAGCCTATTCGTTCTGGTTGTCGAAAGGCGCGCCGGTCGGCGCGACGCTCGCCGGTGCCGGATACCCGAAGATGAAAGCGCCGCAACCGCCGGACTACCGGCGTGGCGAGCAGGTGTTCCAGGACAGCTGCGCGCTGTGCCACGGCAAGGACGGGCAAGGGCAGAAGGTCGTCGGGCGCTACGTCTTCCCTCCGCTCTGGGGACCGGATTCATTCAACTGGGGCGCCGGCATGCATCAGCTGGACAACGCAGCCGCGTTCATCCACGCCAACATGCCACTGGGTCGTGGCGGAACCCTGGGCAACCAGCAAGCCTGGGACGTCGCGATGTTCATCGATGCGCATGAACGCCCCCAGGATCCGCGCTTCACCGGCGACGTCGCCGCAACGCGCGAGCAGTTCCATGACGATCCCAACTCGCTGTATGGCATCGAGATCGAGGGCCGCCTGCTCGGCGCCAACCCGTCCGGACCAGGCCCCCGGGGGGAAAAATCCGTTCATCGGTAATTGGGTGGCAGGCCAAGAAAGTGGCAATGCGCTGCGCACCTTGGCAACTCCCACTCCATGTCCCGTCCGAGTCCCCACATGAATCCATTGAACCCCGGGCTGTCTTGGTTCCATCGATATCTCGCCGCTCGACGCGTTGTCCGCGATCAAGGCGCTCCGGCGACCGATGTCCGTGAGCCCGGTGAGTTAGCCGCAGCTGCCATTCCCTGCGCCACCAATATCCCGCTCGCCCATGTGCAGCAGCACGGCATTAGAGGCGCTGCGACGGGTCGGAGTCGATCTCGACCCCCAGCGCCCGGTTGTCATGGCGTATCGCAGCGGCGCGCGCGCAGAACCGCGTGCCAGGCGCTGCTCGAGGCAGTTGAAGTGCGCGTGAAAAACCTCGCCGGGGAGTCATCGCCTGGCAGTCGGCGGGCTTTCCGAAGGAACCTGGTGGCCGTAGGCTCGTGTGAGAAGCCAGCTAGCGCCAGGCGGAGTCGCATTGGCCGGGTCCTGAATACGCCAATGCATTTGCATCACAATTGCACACCGTTTATCCACAGGTTTATATGCAGCCCATTGACGCCAACGCGCGTAATGTTGGGAGATTGTGGGCTGCCCGATCCGGGCGGCGGCAAGGTTCGATCGGAGCGTGGAAATGTCCTGGAAGCGCGAGGCGCTGGAAGAACGACTGGGCATCCTTCGTGAACAGCTGCACGAGCAGTTGGCCTCAGGCGATACCGGCGTCATCGACTGGCTCGAATCGCAGATCAGCGACCTGATGGCGGTCGCCTGCTCTTCAGGCTATGCGGATTTCGTGGCCGAGGAACTTCACAGCGTCAAGACGCTGGCAGCCATTGCATTGATGGGCTGACCGCGCCACCAAATGACCCCCGACGTCGACCCCCGACCCTGCCGACGCCAGACGTTGCCTGGCCTGGCGATTCAGGAACGACGCGCGCTTTCCACTGGCCCGACGACGCGCGGAAACGCATCGCCAGCCGGTGGCTGGCGCAAGGACTGATCGCGTCGCGGATCATAGGACTTGATCTGGTTTCTGCCGGATGTCTTGGCCAGGTAACACATCTCGTCGGCGTGGACGAGCAGTTCGGAAACGGTCATCGCGCCATCGCGGAAATCGACCCTGCCGATGCTCGCCCCGATGCGGAACTCGGCCCCCTCCCAGGAAAACGTAAACGTCTCCACCGCGAACCTGATCTTCTCCGATGCGCAAGCGGCCTGCTCCCGCGTGCAGTTCGACAGCAGCACGGCAAATTCGTCGCCGCCGAGCCGTGCCAGCATGTCGCTCTCTCGAAGCTGTTTCCGCAGCACGGCCGCGAGCTGCCTGAGTAATTCGTCACCGGCTACATGGCCCGCCTGGTCGTTCACCGCCTTGAAGAAATCCAGGTCGAAGTACAGCAGGCTGTGGCGACTGCCCTGCTCGGCTGCATTGGCCACCGCGCGCTCCAGGCGGAACTCGAAGGCACGGCGATTGTCCAGGCCGGTGAGCGCGTCGTGGTTGGCGTGGTAGGTGAGCTCGCTGGTCAGGCGTCGGGCCGCCGTCACGTTGCGGAAGGTGATGATGGAGCCGACATTGTTGTGCGCGCTGTCGACCACCGGGGCCACGGCAGCTTCGACCAGGACGACGTGCTCGTCGCGCCGCATCAATCCGGCGATATCGCGCCCGCTCGTGTTGAGCACGTCGATGGGAGTGCCCTGCGGATCGGTGAAGTGCACGCCCTCATCGAACCTGCGCCCGACCAGATCGGTCTCGGCCCACCCGGTCAGGTGCGCCGCGACCGGGTTGATGAAATCGATCCGCCCTTGTGCGCCGACAATGACCACGCCGTCTGGCATGGCACGCAATGCGCCATGGCTGAACTCCCATTGCTGCTGGAGCTCGGCCACCTCGCGTTTCAATTTCGCCAGCGTTTCGCGCGCCTCCTCGAGATCGGAGTCGCAACCCGCACGCATGGTCCTGCCGACATCGATCATAGCGAGACAATCTAATGCCAGCGCTGCAAAGCCCAGGTGATCGCCGACCCGGAAAATCATGAATAACCGGGCGCGGATCTGCGCCATAACTGCTACCCTTTTTGTGAACGATCCGGCTGCCATGCTGAATGCGCACGGGGCGGCACCGTGCGACGGATCCGCCATGGCCGTCATCAACGGCTGCAGTCGCGACCAATCCGGTCGAACGAGCACGCGTCCCGTACCCACGGCGCACTTGGGCAGACTCCGTCGACACCTCGGCGAGCCGTGCTGCGGACGACACTGTCCCAGCGGCGAATCCCGCGCGGAGTGACAGGCGCTGCAGGTGTCGAGGCCCGGTGAAAAGGCACGTCACCGATGTGCGGCATCATGGCTGGCCGCGCACGATGCGGCGCTGCAACCGGGAGTCGGCATGGAACTTGGAATGATCGGACTGGGACGCATGGGCGCGAACATGGCCTTGCGCCTCCTGCGCGGCGGGCACGCGGTCGTCGGCTTTGATCCGAAGATCGAGGCGCGCTCAGAGCTCGAAGGCCACAAAGGCCGTTCTGCGGATTCCCTCGCCGTGCTGGTCCGGATGCTTCCGGCGCCCAGGACGCTGTGGATGATGGTGCCGGCCGGGTCGATCACCGACGGCACCGTGGAAGCGCTCAGCGGGCTGCTTGAGCCCGGAGACGCGCTGATCGACGGCGGCAATTCCAATTACAAGGACACCATGCGGCGAGCCGCGCAGATGGCACAACGCAACATCGCGTACGTCGACGCCGGAACTAGTGGTGGTGTCTGGGGTCTCGACGAGGGCTACAGCCTGATGGTCGGCGGCGACAAGGCCGTGGTCGACAGGCTGCGCCCGATCCTGGAGACACTGGCGCCGGCTGCGGACAAGGGCTGGGGCCACGTGGGTCCTGTGGGCTCCGGGCACTTCACCAAGATGGTCCACAACGGCATCGAATACGGCTTGATGCAGGCCTACGCCGAGGGATTCTCGATCCTGCAGCACAAGCAGGAGTTCGCACTGGACCTGCACCAGGTCGCCGAGATCTGGCGCACCGGCAGCGTGGTGCGATCCTGGCTGCTGGACCTGACATCCGATGCGCTGGGCAGGAATCCGACGATGGAAGGCATCGCGCCGTGGGTGGCCGACTCCGGAGAGGGACGCTGGACGCTGCAGGAAGCCATCGATCTCAACGTGCCGGCTCCGGTCATCGCCCTGTCGCTGATGGCGCGGCTGCGCTCGCGGGATGACGATTCATTCGCCGACAAATTGCTGGCGGCGATGCGCAACGAATTCGGCGGGCATGAAATCAAGAAGGAATGATGCCGTCCCTCGAGCTGTTCCTGGACACGTCGCTGCCTGGCCGTCGCTTGCCGATGGCGCTTTAACGTCGCGCCGATGCAGTGGCCGATGACAGCACGGCCTGCGCGCGCCGGCAGACTTCTTCCACGCTGAAACCGAATTCGCGCAGCGTGACGTCGCCGGGCGCCGACGCACCGAAGTGGTCGATGCCCAGCACGTCACCGCCGTCGCCGACGTAGCGCCACCAGCCCTGGGTGACGCCGGCTTCCACCGCCAAGCGTGCGCGGACGACCGGTGGCAACACCGAGTTGCGATAGCTCGCCGGCTGCGCATCGAACAACTCCCAGCTGGGCATCGAGACGCAGCGCACGGCAAGTCCGGTGTCGCGCAGGCGCTGCGCGGCATCGACGATCAGGTGCACCTCGGATCCCGACGCCATCAGGATCAACGCCGGATCGCGCTCGCCGTCATCGAGAACGTACCCACCACGCAGCAATCCGTCGGCGGCGGCAAAACGGGTGCGATCCAGCGTCGGCAGCGCCTGCCGGGTGAAGACCAGCGACACCGGCGCATCCCGCGCCTGCAGTGCGACGCGCCAGGCCATCGCTGTTTCGTTGGCATCGCCCGGGCGGATGACCGTCAGGTTGGGGACCGCGCGCAGGTTGGCCAGTTGTTCGATCGGCTGATGCGTGGGCCCGTCCTCGCCGACGGCGATGCTGTCGTGGGTAAACACATGGATGACGTGAAGTCGCGACAACGCCGCAAGCCGCATCGGCGGGCGCATGTAGTCGGAAAAGATCAGGAAGGTGGCAGTGAATGGGATGCAGCCACCGTGTGCCGCCATGCCGTTGGCGATGGCACCCATCGCGTGCTCGCGCACGCCGAAATGCAGGTTGCGTCCGGCATGGCTCCAACCTCCGCCGTCGGAGCCCTGCGCGTCCTCGCCCGCCTGCAGTGGTGGGTTGAAATCGCCCATGTCCTTGAGGGCCGTCTTGGTCGATGGGTCCAGGTCGGCCGAGCCGCCCGTGAGTGCCGGCAGCTGCGGCGCGATGGCATTCATGATCTTGCCCGATGCCTCGCGTGTCGCCATTCCCTTGGCGTCGGCTGGGAAGACCGGGATCTTCGCGTCCCAGCCATCCGGCAGGCCACCGTGCAGTCCACGCTCAAGCTCGGCGGCGAGGTCGCGGTTGGCCTGCGCGTAGGCGGCGAAGTCATCATTCCACCTGTCCTCCAGCGCGGCGCCGCGCTCGACCGCCTTGCGCATGTGCGACAGCGCATCGTCGGGAACCAGGAACGCGGGCTCCACAGGCCATCCCAGCGCCTGCTTGGTCCTGCGCACATCCTCCTCTCCCAACGGGGAACCGTGCGCCTTGAAGCTGTCCTGTTCGGGCGATCCGTAGCCCAGGTGCGTGCGCACGATCACCAGCGTCGGGCGCTGCGTGTCATCGCACGCGGACTGCAACGCCGCATCGATCGCTGCCAGGTCGTTGCCATCGTCCACGTGCAGCACCTGCCAGCCGTAGGCGGCGAAACGCGCACCGCGATCCTCCGTAAAGGTGATGTCGGTCCCTGCAGCCAGGGTGACGTGGTTGTCGTCATACAGGCAGATCAACTTGCCGAGTTTCAAATGGCCG
>JBBRHT010000121.1:0-6341 GCA_038222295.1 Lysobacterales bacterium | reverse complement strand
CGAAGCCAAGGCCAAACCCTGCGTGCGGCACGGTCCCGTAGCGGCGGAAATCGCGATACCAGCCGTAGTGTTCGCCATCCAGGCCGAACAGCGCCATGCGCATGTCCAGCACGACCAGGCGTTAATCGCGCTGGCTGCCCCCGATGATCTCGCCGATACCCGGCGCCAGCACGTCCATCGCCGCGACCGTCCTGCCGTCATCGTTCAGGCGCATGTAGAACGCCTTGATGTGCTCTGGGTAATTGGTGACGACAACCGGACGCCCGACATGCTGTTCGGTCAGCCAGCGCTCGTGTTCGGTCTGCAGGTCCAGGCCCCATTCGACCGGGAACTCGAATTTCTGCCCGGACTTCTGCAGCAACGCAATGGCATCGGTGTAATCGATGCGCTCGAAAGGTGCGTTGACGAAGGCTTCCAGTCGCGTGATCGCATCGGGCTGCACGCGCTCGGCGATGAATGCCAGGTCGTCGCCACGTTCGTGCAGGACCGCGCGGAAGAGGTACTTCAGGAAGTCCTCGGCGAGCGCCGCATCGTCGTCGAGATTGGCGAAGGCGATTTCCGGCTCGATCATCCAGAACTCGGCCAGGTGGCGCGTGGTGTTGCTGTTCTCCGCCCGGAACGTCGGCCCGAAGGTATAGACCTTGCTCAATGCCAGGCAGTAGGCCTCGACGTTGAGCTGGCCCGATACGGTGAGGAATGTCTCCTTGCCGAAGAAATCGCGGGAGAAATCCACCTGTCCATCCGCGCCGCGCGGCAGGTTGGCCATGTCCAGGGTCGATACGCGGAACATCTGGCCGGCGCCTTCGGCGTCGGACGTGGTGATGATCGGCGTGCTGATCCAGTAGAAACCGTTGTGGTGGAAGTAGCGATGCACCGCCTGGGCCAGGCAATTGCGGATGCGGGTGACGGCGCCGAACAGGTTGGTGCGCGGGCGCAGGTGCGCGACCTCGCGCAGGAACTCCAGCGAATGCGACTTGGGCTGGATCGGGTAGGTCTCCGGATCCTCGACCCAGCCCACGACCTCGATCGCATGGGCCTGGATCTCGAAGGCCTGGCCCTGGCCCTGGGACGGCGACAGGGTGCCGGTGGCGATCACCGAACAGCCGGCTGTGAGCCGCTTCACCTCGGTGTCGTAGTTGGCCAGCGTGGCGGGAGCCACCACCTGGATCGCGGCAAAGCACGAGCCATCGCTGACGTTGACGAACGACAGGCCCGCCTTGGAATCGCGACGGGTACGAACCCACCCGCGGACGGTGACTTCGCCGCCAACTGGCAGTTTGCCTGCGAGCGCGTGTTCGACGCTGACCGTTGTCATGCCTTGAATCCCGCCCGTCGGCGCCTATTTAGTGAGCGTGGAAGTCTACCGCGACGCGGGAGACCCGCTGGCGAATTTTCGCGATGCATCGCCGCGCAGCCCCGCGAGTCGATGGTTGAATGGCAAGTCAAGGGTCGACGTCGGCCCGGGAGCTATAATTCCAGCATGTCCATCACCCTTGCCCCAGCCGCCGTCGAGCGCATCCGCGGTTACCTCGCCGAGACACCAACGGCCATCGGCCTGCGTTTCGGCGTCAGGCGGACTGGCTGCTCCGGCTGGGGCTACGCGGTGGACCTGGCCCGCGACCCGCGCGAGGGCGATACGGTGTTCGAGCAGTCGGGCATCCAGATCCGCGTCGATGCGGACAGTCTCGGCCTGGTCGACGGGACCGAGATCGACTTCGTGAAGAACGGGCTGAGCGAACAGTTCGTGTTCCGCAATCCCAACGTGGCCGCCGAGTGCGGCTGCGGCGAAAGCTTCACCACGGACTCCACGCGCGCCGCCTGACGCGCGGCCTGACCCAACCTTCGGCAGGGTGGCTTGATGGCGCGCCCGGGCTAGACTCGGCCGATCGTCCGGGGAGATTGCGCCGATGTTGCGTCCGCTCTTGTTGGCAGCAACTGCTGCCGTCGTGTTGTGTACCGCGTCGCTTCACGCGCAGCCGGCCAATGCATCGAAGGCCTTGAACCAGCTCTTCGCCGACGAGTGGGAGCGGGGACTGGTCGAGTCCCCGGAAAACGCCAGCGCCAATGGCGACAAGCGGTTCAACGACCGCTGGTCCGACTTCAGCCTGGCCGCCATAGACAGGCGCGAGGGCGAGGACCGCGCCGCGCTGGAGAAGCTGCATGCGATCGGGCGCGCCGGCCTGTCGCCCGCCGATCAGCTGAATTACGACACCTTCGAGTGGCAGCTGCAGCGGAACATCGAGCGACAGAAATTCCACGAATACCTGCAGCCGGTCAGCCACCAGGGCGGCGTGCAGACAGCCGATGGGCTGGCAGAGGTCCTGCCGTTCGCCAGCGTCAAGGACTACCAGGACTGGATCAAGCGGATGGAGGCGGTGCCGACGCTGGTCGACCAGTCGATGGCCCTGATGCGCGAAGGCATGAAGGCGGGCAACGTGCCGCCGAAAGTGCTGATGCAGCGCGTTCGGGCACAGATTGCCGCGCAGATCGTTGATGATCCGACCAGGAGCCCGTTCTACAGGCCATTCCTGGCTTTCAACGACGCGATACCGGCCAGTGATCGGGCGGCCCTGCAGGCGCAGGCGCAGGCGGCTGTTCGCGAGCGACTCGTCCCGGCGTATCGACAGCTGGCGACATTCTTCAATGACGAGTACCTGCCGAAGGCGCGCGATTCCATTGCCGCCGCCGACCTGCCCAATGGCAAGGCGTATTACGACTTCCTCGCCCGCTACTACACGACCACCGACCTGAGCGCGGCACAGATCCACGCGATCGGCCTGAAGGAAGTCGCACGGATCCGTGGCGAGATGGACAAGGTGAAGGAGCAGACCGGCTTCAAGGGCACCATGGCCGAATTCTTCACTTACCTGCGCACCGATCCACGATTTTTCGAGAAGACTCCCGCTGCGCTGCTCATCCACTATCGCGCGCTCGCCAAGCGCATCGACCCGGAACTGGTGAAGGTCTTCCGGATCATCCCGCGCCAGCCCTACGGCGTCCGCCCCATCCCGGACAACATCGCCCCCGACACCACGACGGCGTATTACCAGCAAGGCGCCAGCGATGGCAGCCGTCCGGGCTACTACTACGTCAACCTGTACAAGCCCGAAGTCCGGCCGACATGGGAAATGATGCCGTTGACGCTGCATGAAGCGGTTCCGGGGCACCACTTCCAGTTCGCCCGCGGGCTGGAGTTGCCCGATGCGCCGATGTTCCGCAAGACGGCTTACTTCGTCGCCTATGGCGAGGGCTGGGGGCTGTATGCCGAGCAGCTTGGCTACCCCATGGGGCTGTACGACGATCCATATGACCATTTCGGCCAGCTGACCTACGAGATGTGGCGTGCCGTGCGACTGGTGATCGACACCGGCATGCATTCGATGGGCTGGAGCCGCGAAAAGGCCATCGCCTACTTCGAGGACAACGCACCCAAGACCAACCAGGACATCACCAACGAAGTCGACCGTTACATCGGCACGCCCGGCCAGGCGCTCGCCTACAAGATCGGCCAGATCAAGATCTCCGAGCTGCGGGCGAAGGCGCAGCGGGAGCTCGGGCCGAAGTTCGACATCCGCGACTTTGACGACGCGGTGCTGGAAACCGGCTCGGTGCCGCTGGACGCGCTGGAGCGGCATATCGACGCCTGGATCGCTGCAAAGAAGGCCGCCTGACGCTTCATCGCGCATGGGCCGCCCCACCGTCGGGGCGGGCACGGGGAAGCCAGAGCCGGGCCGTCAGCGGCCGTTCGGGCGCACCCCAGCGCATCCAGCCCCGGCCCCAATCCGTGCAGGGGCGTCCGGAAGCTGCCATAATTGTCGGCTTCCCGCGGGCTTGCCTGCGGGGACCCTTGCCCCACCGCCCGCATTTCAATGGGTGCGACGCGGGGGGCTGTCCGGCCTGCGACACCACGCGGCCACATCCACGAGGAACCAACATGCGTCATTACGAAATCGTGTTCCTGGTCCATCCAGACCAGAGCGAACAGGTGCCGGCCATGATCGAGCGCTACAAGGGCTTGATCGAAGCCGGCGGCGGCAAGATCCATCGCCTGGAAGACTGGGGTCGTCGCCAGACGGCATACCCGATCAACAACCTGGTGAAGGCCCACTACGTGCTGTTCAACATCGAGGCCGACCAGGCCGTGCTCAACGAGCTGGTCGAAGGCTTCCGCTTCAACGACGCCGTGCTCCGCCACCTGGTGATGCGCCGCGACGAGGCCGACACCGAGCAGTCCCTGATCATGAAGAACAAGGACGAGAAGGGTGACAAGCCCGAGCGCGGCGACCGTCGCCGTCGTGACGAAAACGAGAACGCCGTCGGCACCGCCGTCATCGATGCCGACGACAACGTCGAAGCCGCCTGAGGAGCCTGCACATGTCCAAATTCTTCCGCCGCCGCAAGTTCTGCAAGTTCACCGCCGAGGGCGTCAAGGAGATCGATTACAAGGATCTCAACACCCTGCGCCAGAACCTCACCGAGACCGGCAAGATCGTCCCCAGCCGCATCACGGGCACCAAGTCCAAGTACCAGCGCCAGCTGGCGACCGCAGTCAAGCGCGCGCGTTTCCTGGCACTGATCCCGTACACGGACAACCACAACGCCTGAGCCGGCTGCGTCCGCCCGGCTCGCAGGGCAGGTCCACCGTCCATTCGGACAGCCAACAGTTGCGGCGCGAACGCGCCGCTAACGAATACGGAGCAACACCATGCAACTGATCCTCCTGCAGAAAGTCACCAACCTGGGCAACCTTGGCGACAAGGTCGACGTCAAGCCCGGTTACGGCCGCAATTTCCTCGTGCCCAAGGGCAAGGCCGTGCCGGCAACGGCCGCCAACCTGGCCGAGTTCGAAGCCAAACGTGCCGAATACGAGGCCAAGGCACAGGCCAACCTCGGCGAAGCCGAAGGCCGTCGCGCCAAGCTCGAAGGCGCCAGCGTCACGATCTACGCCAACTCGTCGACTGAAGGCAAGCTTTACGGCTCCGTGGGCCCGCGCGACATCGCCGATGCTTTGACCAAGATCGGGATGCCCGTCGAGAAATCCGAAGTCGTGATGGGCGAAGGCCCCATCCGCCACATCGGCGAAACCGACGTCATCGTGCACCTGCATGCCGACGTCGAGATCACCGTGAAGGTGATCGTGCAGGCCGAAGCCGCGTAAGCTTCGATCGCACTTTGTTGCAGGAACGGGCGCCCGCAAGGCGCCCGTTTTTGTTTGCGGCATGCGGTGTTGTTTTCGTCGACGCTAAGGCAGGGCCTGTGGTAGTTACTTTTGGATTTGGACTCACCGTCAAGGGCAGCCCCTGGCCGTGAATCCGAAACAAAAGTGGCTCGCCGAAAGGCGAAAGCCTTTGACTCGCCCGAAGGGCAGCCTTCCATTGACGAAAGATGTCGCCCTGCGACAACAAAAACCAGCCGAAGGCATGCCTCCGCATTTGCCCCGGACGAATCCTGCCGTGAGGCTCCAATTGCTGAACGCCATTCATCCCCTCTTGAAATAACCAAGCCCCTCGTCGCATCCCATGCGATGCCCACCGGTTATCCACAGTGTTATCTGCAACGCTCCAGGATCGGGACGACTAGGATGGCCATCGAGCAGCGATACACGCCGATCCCTCCGACAATGTCGTCGTTGGGTCGACAAGGGGAGTCACACAACCGATGAGCGCACGCCAGGGGCTTCGAGCCGACCCGGCTTTCCAGAGCCGTGCCGACCACCGCATCGAGCAGTTGCGGGTGCCGCCACAGTCGGTCGAAGCCGAGCAGGCCGTCCTTGGCGGCCTGATGCTTGCGCCCGATGCCTACGATCGCATTGCCGATCAGCTGGTCGATTCCGACTTCTACCGGCGCGACCACCAGCTGATCTTCCGGGCGATCCGCGAACTGGCGGAAAGGAGCCGTCCCTATGACGCGGTGACACTTGGCGAGTGGTTCGAGTCCCAGGGTCTTGGTGAGCACGTCGCCGGTGGTGCTTATCTCGTCGAACTGGCGAGCACCACGCCATCGGCGGCGAATATCGCCGCCTATGCCGAAATCGTCCGCGACAAGGCTGTGCTGCGCCAGTTGATCGAGGTCGGCACGGGCATCGTCAACGATGGTTTCCAGCCTGATGGACGCGACAGCGGCGAGATCCTCGCCATCGCCGAGCAGCAGGTGTTCGCGATCGCCGAAGCCGGTGCCCGCGGCCGCAGCGATTTCGTGCCGGTCACCAAGGCGCTGATCGAAGCCTTCGACGTGCTGCAGACGCGCCATGCCAACGGTGGCAGCATTACCGGCCTGCCCACGGGTTACACCGAATTCGACGAGATGACGGCCGGGCTGCAACCGACCGACCTGATCATCCT
>JBBRHT010000120.1:0-6375 GCA_038222295.1 Lysobacterales bacterium | reverse complement strand
CCTACGTGCTGCCGCACCGGGCGCTGTCGTCGCTCGCCCGCCGCCTGGCCTACTCGGGCCATCCGCGCGTGCGCCGATGGTTGATCGACACGGTCACGCGTCGGTTCGGCGTCGATCTTTCTGAAGCCGAAGTGTCCGAACCCGCGGCATACCAATCATTCAATGCCTTTTTCACGCGGTCGCTCAGGCCTGGGGCGCGCGTCCCGGATCCCGATCCGTGCGCCGTGCTGATGCCGGCGGATGGCCGCATCAGCCAATGCGGGACGATCGCTGGCGGCCACATCTTCCAGGCGAAGGGCTTCACGTTCACGGCCGCCGAACTGCTCGCCGACACGGCTGCGGCCGAACCATTCCACGACGGCCTGTTCGCCACGGTCTATCTGTCGCCGAAGGACTACCACCGCGTCCACATGCCGTGGACCGGCACCCTGCGCGAAACCGTCCACGTTCCCGGACGCCTGTTCAGCGTCGGTCCGGATGCGGTGCGGACCGTGCCGCGCCTGTTCGCGCGCAACGAACGCCTGGTCTGCCACTTCGACACGTCGTTCGGCCCCATGGCCGTGGTACTGGTCGGCGCGCTGCTGGTTTCGGGCGTGGAGACCGTCTGGAGCGGGATCGAGATCCCCCGCTATGGCGATGCGGTCACGGTCAAGGATTACCGCGGCGCCGGCATCACGCTCGAGCGCTTCGCTGAGATGGGGCGATTCAATTACGGGTCGACCGTGATCGTGTTGCTGCCGCATGGCACGGCAACGCTTGCAGCACAGCTGTCGTCCGAATCCGCAGTGCGACTGGGCGAAAGGCTCGCTACGCTGGCCTGAGCGGCGCGGTCACGGGCGTGACCGTCCGCCGCGATGACGCCTACTCCTGGCAACCTTCCAGCCGCAGGCGCTGACCCGGACGGACGTAGAAGCTCGGTCCGCTGATGTCGTTGGCACCGGCGAGCAGGCGCAGGTCGCACTGGAACTTCTGCGCTACCGAGACCAGTGTTTCACCGCGCTGCACGCTGTAATTGCGTTGCTTCGATGCAATCGCCACGGGTGCAGGACTACCGGTGGCAACCGTGGTCGCCGTGGCCACGGTGGTCGGCAGTTGCGTGACCGGACCGGTACGCATGATGGCCGCATTCGGGTCGCTGCGCACGAGCTGCTCGGCCAGCGTCGCACGCGGCCCCTGCAGGCAGTAGCGGTTGTACAGGCCGACGATCTGCGTGGTCGCATTCAGCGTCGCACCGGCAGGCAGCCAGCTGTCCGCCTCATAACGGGGGTTGAGGTTGCGCAGCGGCCGCATGTAGCCCTCGCGGACGCCGCGGTTGCCCAGGCAGATCGCCAGTTCGTAGATCGTCGCCGACTTGGCCAGTCGCAAGGGCGCCGGCTTGGCATCGACATCCGGAAAGCTCAGTCCGTACTGTTTCGGATGCAGGAACAGCCAGGCGGCCGCGATCACCATCGGCACGTAGTCCTGGGTTTCCGGCGGAAACTGGTTATAGATGTCCGCATCCCAGAAGCCGCGGCCTCCGGCCCCCTGGTAGACACGCAGCGCGCGCCCCTCCCCGCCGTTGTAGGCGGCCAGCGCCAGCTCGATGCTCCGGTTGAGCTCGCCCATGCGCTCGTTGAGGTAACTCGCGCTGGCCTCGGCCGCGGCGCGTGGGTCGTAGCGGGTGTCGAAACCGGTCGCGTCCGGCCCCAGGCCGAAGCGCTTGCCGGTGGCATACATGAACTGCATCGGTCCCGCGGCGCCGGAGCGCGACGTGGCATGGACCTTGCCGTTGGACTCCTTCGCCATGATGCCGAACAGCAATGCCTCGGGAAGCCCGGCACGCTCGTAGGACGGCCACATCAGTTGGCGCATGTATCCGTAATTCTCATAACTCTGCAGCAGCGCACCGCGCATGTCGGTCAGCCAGCGCCGGATCCCAGCCTGCACCGCCGGGTTGTACTGCACCATGCTGTCGAATCGATGCGTGTGGTTGTCCAGCAGGCTCGCAGCCTGGGCCGCTTGTGGCACCGCTGTATTGAAGGCGACGCCCCCATCGTGGTCGGGGTCGGGATCATTCGGATCGATTTCATCGCTACCGACCGACGACGCTTCGCTGTCGGCGCCCAGCTTCAACAGGCGCTTGTAGGTCGCAAGCAAGGTGGACACCTGGCAGCCCTTCTGCTTGCCGCAACCGGCGACGGCGTCCTCCATGTCCTCCAGCGCCGCGTTGCTCTCCGTCTGGCCGGTCGGATCGTTGTTGCCGATCTTCACCAGCGCCTGCCGGTAGCGCGCTTCGGCCGCGGCCATGTTCTGGTTGAGGGTGTCGATATTCGCCTGGTCGCGGCGCGACAACGCCATTGCATCGGGTGCGCAGAGGAGCAACGACAGGAGCACAGCAGGCGCGACACAGCACGCGGCAAGGGATTTCATCAATTCGAGGGCACTGCAGGGGGTAACCGCAGGGTAGCGCCGTGTCTGCTCCGACGGCAACCACGCATGTGCGGTTTCGGGTGCCACGCCGCACTTGAAAACGCCAGCACGCCCATGCGCTGGTCGAATGCAGGAGCGCGCACGCGGATTGACCGGTTGCGCATAGAATCGGCGCGAACCCACGGAAGCGCACGCATGGACCCGATCCTCGTCGGCAAGGCCGTCACCACTGCGGATGGCGGCAAGGTGTCGCTGCTGCCGCGATACGCGAATCGGCATGGCCTGGTGGCGGGCGCGACCGGAACGGGAAAAACCGTGACGCTGATGACGCTCGCCGAGGGATTCTCCCGGATCGGCGTCCCGGTGTTCCTGGCCGACGTGAAGGGCGACGTTGCCGGCCTCGCCGTGGCGGGAACGCCCAACGACAGGATCGCCGCACGCGTGGCGCAGATCGGCATCGCGGATTACGCCCCGGAAGGCGCGCCCACGATCTTCTGGGACCTGTACGGCAAGCTCGGACATCCGGTGCGCGCAACGATCAGCGAGATCGGGCCGACGCTGCTGGGGCGCATCCTGGAGCTGAACGCCACCCAGGAAGGCGTGCTCGAAGTCGTCTTCAAGCTGGCCGACGACAACGGCTGGCTGCTGCTGGACATGGACGACCTGCGCACGCTGCTCAACCACGTGTCGGACAATCGCAAGGACATCTGCGCGACCTACGGCCTGGTCAGCACGCAGTCGATCGGCGCGATCCAGCGCGCGCTGCTGCAACTGGGGCAACAAGGTGGCGACGCATTCTTCGGCGAGCCCGCACTGGCACTGTCCGACCTGATGCGCACGACGCCGGATGGCCGTGGCGTCGTCGGCATCCTGGCGGCCGACCAGCTGATCCTGAAACCGCGCCTGTATTCGAGTTTCCTGCTCTGGCTGCTGTCGGAACTGTTCGAGAAGCTGCCCGAAGTCGGCGACCTGGACAAACCAAAGCTCGTGTTCGTCTTCGACGAGGCGCACCTGCTGTTCGACGACGCGCCGCCGGCCCTGCAGCAACGCATCGAGCAGGTCGTGCGACTGATCCGCTCCAAGGGCGTCGGTGTGTATTTCTGCTCGCAATTCCCGGACGACGTCCCGGACAACATCCTCGGACAGCTCGGAAACCGCGTGCAGCATGCCCTGCGTGCGTACACCCCGCGCGACCAGAAAGCAGTGAAGACCGCGGCGGAAACCTTCGTTCCCAATCCGGAACTGGACGTCGCAAAGACCATTTCGCAGCTGGAAACCGGCGAAGCGCTGGTATCGATGCTGCTGGACAAGGGCGTGCCGATGCCGGTCGAACGCACGCTGATCGCGCCGCCGCGCTGCCGCATGGGCGCGATCACGGATGCCGAGCGGGCAGAGGTCCGCGCCGGCAGCCCGGTCGGTGGCAAGTACGACACGACCGCCGATCGCGAGTCGGCTGCCGAGATGCTGGCCGCCAGGCACGTCGATGATCCGGCCCATGGCGGTTCGACGCGCCAGGGCACCCCGGCGCCCGCGACAACCGAGCCGGCGGGAGGTTTCCAACAGTCGGTGAAGGACATCATGTTCGGCACCAGCCGGCGCCAGGGCATGGTCGAATCGATGGCCAAGCAGGCCGCCCGCACCGTCGGCAGCCAGGTGGGCAGGCAGATCCTGCGCGGCGTCCTTGGCGGTATTTTTGGCAGTCGCCGATGACATCCCCCGTTTCACACCCCTCCGACCGAGACCTCCCATGAACCGAAAGCTGCTCATTGCATCCGCACTGGTCTGCCTGGCGCTGCTTGGCTGCAAGCGCGAAGCCCCGACCCCCACCGCACCCGAGGCCGCTGCGCCAGCGGACAGCGCGACGACATCCCGGGCGGCGATGCCGGACCTGGCCGGAGCGGGCGTCGAGCCCAACGCCGCCGGTTTCAGCAGCAAGGCATTCGCCGGTACCTTCCACGGCACCCTGCCCTGCGCGGACTGTCCCGGGATCGACGAAACGCTGGAACTCAAGCCCGATGGCAGCTTCCGGCTGACGGACGTCTACCGCGATCGCCCGGCCGGCACGCATGACGTCGCCGGCAGCTGGACCTCGGAGGAGAACGACAGCCGCATCCGCCTGGACCCGAACAGCAAGGGCGAGGACGACCGCGTCTTCACCATCGTGTCCAACGACGAACTCGATGCGGTCGGCAGCGACGGCAAGCCACTTCCCGGCCCCGCCCAGCGCCTGACCCGCGGCAACTGAGGCCGCCGCCGGCCGGGGCAGTCCCCGGCCGGCCACCGTCTGACCGCCCGAGGGCGGGCTCCGCGTTGTCATGCGGGCACGATGGGCCATCGTGGATATCGCCCATGGCGTGTCGTGTCGCCTCCTTGGCCGGGGTAGGTGGGACGCCCTTCGCCGGCCATTGCGCGGCTCGCGCAAGGAGCATGTCATGACGACTTTCACCCGTGCGTTGCATACGGCGCTGCTGTCCGCCGTGTTCGTCCTACCCCAGGTTGCGTCGGCCCAGGACGCGGGTCACCAGGCCATCGTGAGCATTTACCGCGTCGCTCCGGGCAAACAGGCGGATTTCCTGAAATGGATGGCCGCACGCGATGCGGTGGCTCATGAGGCGGGCGTGCCGTCGACCCAGTGGTACGTCCATCTGGATGGCGACAGTTGGGATTACGTCGGCATCGCACCCGACAGCGACAGCGCGACGTCGGACAAGGTCGATGCAGCGGCCCGCAAGCGCGGGTTGAAGGTCGGCTTCGCTGGCGGGCTCGAGTTGCGCACCATGATGGCGTCGCATACCGACACCATTGCAGCAGGGCCCTTCACGTCGGCCGAACTGGTGCAGCGCATCAGCCAACCCTGAGTCGGACTTGAGCTGCCGGCATCGCTCTGCGATAACGACGGGCCCGCCCCGTCGCTATCGTCATGTCCCGTTGGCGCCCACCTGCCGAACACAGCACGGCCCTGATCACCCGAGAGGGGCACGCACGCCTGAAAGCCGAACTGGATGACCTGTGGCGTGCCAGGCGACCCGAGGTCGTGCGTGCGCTTGCCGCAGCGGCTGCGGAAGGCGACCGCTCGGAGAACGCCGAATACACCTACCGCAAAAAGCAGTTGGGCGAAATCGACCGGCGCGTCCGCTACCTGAGCAAGCGGTTGCAGGCCTTGCGAGTCGTCGATACCGCGCCGACCGATGCCGATGCGGTGTTCTTTGGCGCGCACGTCGAGGTCGAACGCCTCGACGATGGCGAACTGGCCCGCTACCGGATCGTCGGTCCCGACGAGACCGATGCCACGCTCGGCTGGATCAGCATCGACTCGCCGCTGGCACGCGCGATGCTGAAAAAACGCGCGGACGACGAGTTCGAGGCGGAGCTTCCCGGTGGCATCGTGCGGTTTGCCATCATCGACATCCGCTACCCGGCGTGATGCCCACTGCGGCTATCGCAACCAGGTGACCAGCATCCCGATCATCGCGGCCAGCATCACCGCTGTCGCCATCCAGCCCGCGATCTTCAGCGCCGGCGGCAAGGTGAATTCGGCCATCGCCCTGGTGTTGTTGGCCAGCAGCATGATCATCACCATCACCGGGACCGCCACGAGCCCGTTGATGACGGCCGCCCAGAACAAGGCCTTGATCGGGTTGATCGACGTGAAGTCCAGCGACAGGCCGATCAGCACGGCGGCAACCAGCACGGCGTAGAAGCCCTTGGCGTCGCGCGGCTTGCTTTCCAGGCTGACATGCCAGCGCATCATTTCGCCGACGGCATAGGCCGCGGACCCGGCCAGGACCGGGATCGCCAGCAGCCCGGTGCCGATGATCCCGGCGCTGAAGACCAGGAAGGTGAAGTTCCCAGCGATTGGTCGCAGGGCCTCGGCGGCCTGCGCGGCGCTGTTGATGTCATCGACGCCCTTGGCGTGCAGCGTGACCGCGCAGGTCAGGATGATGAAGTACGCAACGAGGTTGGAGA
>JBBRHT010000119.1:0-6429 GCA_038222295.1 Lysobacterales bacterium | reverse complement strand
CGCCACCAGCTGCGCAGTGCATCCGGGGCGATCCGCAAGGCCGTCATCGCGTAGATGAAGCGGAACACGCGCAGGCGCCAGATGACGCCCTTGGCGTCGAAGACGTCACCGGCCAGCATCGACACAACCGCCTGCTCGACTTGCAGCACATTGCGCGGAGAGGCGAACAATCGCTTCATCGTCGGCGACGTGAACCGGTAGATGAACCATTTGAATTCGTCCAGTCCGCGGCTCAGGCGCCGCTCCAGTTGCTGCATCAACGCCGCTTCGCGCGCAGGATCGCGAAGGGCCTTGTCGATGGCGGCCGCGCCGAGCTCGGCGCTGTTCATCGCCAGGTACACGCCCGAGGAGAACATCGGATCAACGAAATTCCAGGCGTCGCCCAGCAGCGCCCAGCCCGCGCCGCTCATGCGGCTGCAGTCGTAGGCGTAGTTGCCGGTGACATGCACGGGTGCGACGCGGACGGCATCGCCCATGCGTTCGCGCGCGGAGTCGACGGACTCCAGCGTGCGCAGCAGGAACGCCTCGGTCTCCCCGCGGCGCTGCTTGAGGTAGTCCGGTGAACAGACCGCACCGACGCTGGTGATGCCGTCACGCAGTGGAATGAACCAGATCCAGCCGTGTTCGTGCCGGCAGATGGTGACATTGCCGGCGTCATCGCCTTCGCGTCGCGTGACGCCCTGGTAGTGGCTGAACACCGCCGCCGACTGGTGGTTGCGGTTGCGGCGCTTGATGCCCAGCTTGCCGCCGAGGAACGCATCGCGACCGCTGGCATCGATCACGTAGCGCGGACGCACGGTCAGCTCCGCATCGCCCTGTCGGGCATGCACGACCTGCGGACGTCCCTGCTGGTCGAAGGCGATGCGTTCGACCTTGGTGCCCTCGCGCGCATCGACGCCTTCGCTGCGCGCGTGCTCGAACAGCAACTGGTCGAACTCGGAACGGCGGACGTGGAAGGCATAGCCGGCACTGCCCCGCAGCGAGCGATCGAAGCGGAACACGTTGTATGCACCGCCTTCGACGGGGAAATCGGCGCCGCGCTTGAGCACGCCGATCGCGCGCACCTGCTCCAGGACGCCCAGGCGCTCGAGGATCGGGATATTCATCGGCAGCAGCGATTCACCGATGTGGAATCGCGGGTGGTGTTCTTTTTCCAGCAGCAGCACCTTCCAGCCGTGGCGGGCGAGCAGGGTCGCGGCGGTGCTCCCGGCCGGACCACCGCCGATGACCAGCACGTCCGTCTCGACGATGCCGGAGTCCGGGGAATTCCCCGTTCTGTTCATCGGGCTCTGCAAAGCCGGCTCGCTCATGAATGTGCCATCGATACCCCGAAATGCAGCGACCATGATAACGGGCGCCAGCGCCGGGAGCGGCATCGACAGTTGCGCGCCGGCGCCCGATGCCGGATCGTGGCGGCTTTCTTGCACTGGAATCCACGATGTCCCCGCAGACCGACGCCGAACGCGAACTGGCTGAACTCCTGGTCGAAAGCCTGAACCTCGAGGGCACCAGTCCGGGCGAAATCGACCCGGAAGCGCCGCTGTTCAATACCGGCCTGGGGCTGGACTCGATCGATGCGCTGGAGCTCGCCCTGGCGATCAGCAAGCGCTACGGCTTCCAGTTGAAATCCGACAACGAGGACAACCGCCGCATCTTTGCCTCGCTGCGCGCGCTGGCCGCGCATGTCCAGCAGCACCGGGCTTCCTGAGATTGCGCAACACGCGCATCCGCGCGTGCTGAGCGACCGCCACGGCGGTGGCATCCGCCTGCTGCTGGGCCTTGCGTTTTTCGTGCTGTCGCACCTGGCCAGCGACCGCGGCGATGGCGTCCTCGCCGCGCTGGCCATTGGCGACATCGTGCTGATCGCGTTGCTGCGACCGCTGCTGCTGTTGCGCGCGTGGGCGTGGGCGTCGTTGGCCGGCAGTGCCGCCGTGCTGGTCTGGCTGGCGCAGTCGCCCTATGCGCTGCTGCCGTTGCTGCTGGTCCCGGTGGTGCTGATCGGCCTGGTGGGCTACGGCTTTGGCCATACCCTGCTCCCCGGTCGCGTGCCGCTGATTGCACGCATGGTCGCCGGCCTGGATGCCATGCCCGCGTCCGCGTTGGCTCCGGACCTGCGCAGTTACACCCGTCGGCTGACCTGGGCCTGGGCCATCGTGCTGACGATGCTGGCGTTGTTGAACCTGATGCTGGCCTGCGTCGTCATCCCGCACGGCTTGCTGGCGACCCTTGGCCTCGCATCTCCCGTGGCCATCAGCCAGACGCTCGCATCCTGGCTCGGATGGGCCGTCAACCTGGCGGTCATGTGCGGGTTCTTCCTGGCTGAATTCGCCGTTCGCCAGCGGCGGTTCCCGGGACGCTACCGCAACCTGCTGGATTTCTTCCGGCAGATGGGACGGCTGGGGCCCGCGTTCTGGCGTGATGTGATGCACTGATCGCGTCACATCGGGCCGTCGGACACCCATCGATGCTTGCGGCGCCACTTCGGCGCCATCATGCTTTGCGCCTAACGGGGGCGTTTTTTCGCAATGCAGTTCGTCATTCCCAAGGATCACCCAAGCCTGCCTGGACATTTTCCGGGACGCCCAATCGTGCCTGGCGTGGTGGTGCTGGAACACGTGCTGGAAGCGATCGAGGCAACGCACGGCCCGCTGGGCCCGCTACGCCTGCCGCAGGTCAAGTTCGCCCAGCCATTGCTGCCGGGGGAGACCGCGGAAGTCCTGCTCGACGGCGCATCGCCGCGCTGGCGCTTTCGCGTGCTGCGAGGCCTTGTGGTGATTGCCAGCGGCGAGGTCGTGGCGTCGTGAGCACCGACGGCACGCCGGCGAGCACGCAATGGAAGGAGCGCCCTGAAGGCGGCGGTCTTTTCGCGATCTGGCTGATTCGCGGCATTGCCCGCCACGCCGGGCGCAAGGTCGCACGCCTGCTGCTGGGACCGATCACGCTGTATTTCCTGCTGATGCGCGGCCCCGAACGCCGCGCGTCAGCCGCCTACCTGCAGCGGGTGCTGGGACGGCCGGCGCGATGGCCCGATGCCGCGCGCCACATCCATACCTTCGCATCGACGATCCTGGATCGCGTGTTCCTGCTCAGCGGGCGGCTGCAGAACTTCCAGGTCACGATGAGCGGGCTGGACGACATCCATGCCCAGCTGGACAAGCAACAGGGCGTGCTGCTGTTCGGATCGCACCTGGGCAGCTTCGAGGTCCTGCGCGTGCTTGCGCGGCAACGTCCGGAGTACGTCATCCGCGTCGTGCTCGACAAGGGCCACAACCCGTCGATGACGCAACTGCTCGATGCGCTGGATCCGGTAATCGCGGCGAACGTCATCGATGCCTCGCAGGATGGGCCATCGTTGATGCTGGCGATCCAGCAGGCCGTCGCCGACGGCCACCTGGTAGCGCTGCTGGTGGATCGCGTGCAGAGCGGGGATTCGGCCGAGGCGGTGGCATTCCTCGGCCAGACCGCACGCTTCCCGCGCACGCCATGGTTGATCGCCCTGGTGCTGCATGCCCCGATCGTGCTGGCCTTCGGCCTGTACCGGGGCGGCAACCGCTACGACCTGGCATTCGAGACTTTCAGCGACGGATTGCGGATCCCGCGGTCCGAGCGCCAGCGGGCCTTGTCGGCACTTATCCAGCGTTATGCCGGGCGACTGGAACATTACGCGCGCCTGGCCCCCTTCAACTGGTTCAACTTCTATGACTTCTGGGACCCTTCCGACGATGCTCCACCCGATCGCAGCGCAGCTGCCCGCATCGACCCTGCCCCCGCGGCAAGGGCATAGGCGACTGCCACGGATCGCGCTGCTGGCGCTGTCACTGATCGCGAGCACCCCGCTGTTCGCGGCCGCTGATGCCGTCGATGGCGCCAGCACGCAGTGGATCCTCGCCCGGCTGGCACGACCGGCGCCGATGCGCACGGCGTTCGTGGAGCTGCGCGATTCGCCGCTGCTGAAGGCGCCCTTGCGCATCGAGGGCGAATATCGCCGCCCCACCGACGACACGCTGGTGCGCGAGGTGCGTTCGCCGTACCCCGAAACGACCACGATCCGTTCGGGCACCGCCAGCATCGCCCGCGCCGGCAAGTCGCCGCGCAGTTTTTCGCTGTCGCGCGTGCCCGAGCTCGCCGGGCTGCAGGCCAGCTTCGGCGCGCTGTTGTCCGGTGATCGCCAGCTGCTCGACCAGCATTACCGCGTTGCCAGCAACGGCAGCCACCAGCACTGGACATTGACGTTGACCCCGAAGGACGCGGCCTTCGCGGCCAAGGTGCGCGACATCACCCTGTACGGGCGCGGCGCCGAACTGCGCTGCATCGAGACCTTGCCCGCGGGCAAGGGAGAGGTCCAGCGCACCTTGCTGGCCGGTGCGGCGCATGCCGCGGCGACAGCCACGACGGCAACCGAGCTGGCGACCCTCTGCCACCAGGACAGCACCCACCAATGACATCGCGCACGCGGCTGGCGCTGGCGTTGTCGTGGCTGGCGCTGCTGCTGGTCGCCGGCTGGCTGGTCGGGCAACACCTCAAGCTCAGTGGCGACCTGCGCAAGTTCATGCCGGCCGCGCAGACGCCGGCGCAGCACCTGCTGATGGACGAGCTGGGTGAAGGCCCGGGCTCGCGTTTGCTGCTGGTCGCGTTGTCCGGCGACGATCCTGCGGCGCTCGCGCGTCAGTCGCAGGCCCTGCGCAGGCAACTGGGCGCCAGCCCGCTGTTTGCGCTGGTGGCCAACGGTGATGTCGGCCTCGAGGCGATTCCGCCGCGCCTGCGTCCCTACCGTTACCTGCTGTCCGATTCGCTGGACACGCAGCGCCTGGATGTCGCGACCTTGCGTGACGCACTCGACGCGCGCGTGCAGGACCTGGGTTCGCCGGCCGCGTCGCTGGTCGAGCCCCTCATTGCGTCCGATCCAACGCTGGAAACGCTCAAGCTCGCCGAATCCTGGCAGCCGGCCAACGCGCCGCAGCGCCTGTACGACGTCTGGTTCGACCATGCCGGCAAGCAGGCCTTGCTCGTGGCGGAAACCGTCGCGGCCGGTTTCGACCCGACCGGACAGCAGGTCGCGGTGGACCGCATCCGGCAGGCTTTCGCCAAGGTGCGGGGCGCCAGCCATGCCCAACTCACGCTCAGTGGTCCCGGCGCGTTCTCGGTTGAGATCGGCGGACGCACGCAACGCGAAGCCGGCTGGATCGGCACCATCGACACGATCGGCCTCATCCTGCTGCTGTGGGTGGCGTACCGCAGCTGGAAAGCGCCGCTGCTCGGCGTGCTGCCGCTGGCCAGCGCCGGCCTCGCCGGCCTCGGCGCGGTCGCGTGGCTATTCGATGGCGTGCACGGCATCACCGTCGCCTTCGGCTTCACCCTGATCGGCGTCGTGCAGGACTATCCGATCCATCTGTTCAGCCACCAGCGCGCCGGCCTGTCGCCGCGCCAGAGCGCGCGCGAACTGTGGCCGACGCTCGCCACCGGCGTGGCGTCCACGTGCATCGCGTATGTGACGTTCCTGGCGTCCGGCGTCGACGGATTGAAGCAGCTGGCCGTGTTCACCATCGTCGGCCTCGCCACCGCGGCCCTGACCACGCGCTTCCTGTTGCCGTGGCTGATCGATCCAAGCCCGCATGACGCCGCCGACTCGCCGCGCCTGGCCCGGCTCTGGACGCAGATCGCGCGGCTGCCGCGCCCGCGTCTGGCATTGGCGGTGCTGGCCGTCGCCGCGGTCGGCGTGATCGCATTCGCACCAGGCGCGTTCTGGCAGAACGATCTGTCGAAACTGACGCCGGTGCCGGCCGATGCGATGGCGACGGATGCGCGGCTGCGCGGCGAGCTCGGTGCACCGGACGTGCGCTATGTCATTGCGCTGGGCGGCCATACCGCCGAAGACGCCTTGCGTGCCAGCGAACAGCTGCGGCCCGAGCTCGACGCGCTGGTCGCCCGCCATGCGCTGGACGGATACGACCTTGCCGCGCGCTACCTGCCCAGCCAGGCGACGCAACGCCGGCGCCAGGCGCAGTTGCCCGACGCGGCAACGCTGCAGTCCAATCTCGCGCAGGCGGTGGCGTCCACGCCCTTCCGCGTGGACGCGTTTGCGGACTTCGTCGACGACATCAAGACCGCGCGCAACGCCGCGCCGCTGACGCCGCGCGATGTCGCGGGTACGCCGCTCGCCACCAGCGTCGCAGGGCTGCTGCTGGAGCGAGGCGACCACGCCACCGCGCTGGTGTCCTTGAACGGCCTGCACGACCCTGCGGCGGTCGCGCGCGCAGCCGCGGCCCACGGCGCGCAACTGCTCGACCTGAAGCAGGCGTCCGAATCGCTGGTCGTGGCCTACCGCCAGCGCGTCCTGTACGCGTTGGTGATTGCGGCGCTGCTGCTGGTCGCCACCGTGTGGCTGGCGCTGCGCCAGACCCACCGCGTGTTGCGCGTGCTGGCGCCGAT